>JBJFGR010000089.1:0-11165 GCA_051892875.1 Succinivibrionaceae bacterium | reverse complement strand
GTAGAGGATTATTAATAATAAAATTTTTAACATCCTCAATACCTATTGATTGCATATCTTTTTTAAAAGACTTTTGAATATCCTTATCATGCATCCATTCCAACATGTAAGGAGCATCATTAATAGATAATTCACGAATATAGTTCATTCCCACTACTTTCTCTCTCCTATATTTTCATTATTTTCATATTCAATTATATAGGGAGGTCTATTCCTAGATGCATCAAAAATTCTCCAAATATACTCCCCCAAAACCCCTAGTGAAAGCATTATAACACCAAAACTAAATAAATTAAAAACTACAATAGAGGCCCAACCTTGCATAGATATCATATTAAAAATTTTGTTTACAACAACAAACATTATACCTATTATTGATATAAAAAAAGAAAAGAAACCAATAATTGTTAACATTTTAATTGGAGTAGTTGAAAAACTAAATAAAGTATCTGACACTAGTCTTATCTTCTTTTTTAGCGTCCACTTACTTGTACCAATCTCTCTTGCTAATCTAGTGTATTTAACAGTTGATGTTTTAAAACCACTCCAAAGAATTTGGCAAGTAATAGCACTATTCTTTTCGTCTAGCATTGATAATACATTTATTACTTTTCGATCTAGAAGATATATATCAAATCCTTGTTTTGGCATTGAAGGTAAAGAAGTTTTACGAACAAGCCAATAATAAAGATTAGCAAAACCTACTTGGGTTTTAGTTTCATCACGGCTCTCACGTTCGGCTAGAACAACATTATTTCCTTTCTTCCAACTATCTACCATATCTAAAATTAATTCTGATGGTTCTTGAAGGTCGGCAGCTTTAATTATTGCACAATCACCCGTAGACTTTGATAAACCACATAGACAAGCTGCATGAGAACCAAAATTCCGAGACAAACTATAAATTTTTATATTTGAGTCATGTTTAGCTAGTTCTATCATAACCTCATAACTGTGGTCCTTTGAACCATCATTCACCATTACTAACTCGTATTCATAATCTATTACACTAAAGACTTTTTTCTTTAAATCTTCATATAGAGGCTTTAAATTATCCTCATTATAATAAACTGGTATAACAATAGATAACTTCATTCTGCATACCTTCGTAATCAATTGACCATAACAAAAACTTAAATTTACTTATTCTCTTCTTTTATAATTTTTTCAAATTCTGAATAATCACGTATATATTCAGAAGAATCATATAACTCGCTAGCTAAAACTAATAATACAGAATCTTCTGAAAAATCATACATATCTTTCCAAACCATTGTTGGTAAATATATTCCTGTATGAGGTCTATTTAGACAAAAAATTGCTTCATTACCTTCCCCGTCAGCAACCTTAACCTTACTCTTCCCTGCAACATTAATTAAAACAAATTGAGTTTTCTTATTAGCATGTTGTCCTCTGATAACATCTTTATCAGAACCATATATATAAAAAACTCTCTTTATATCAAATGGAATTTCTTTATTTTGTTCCAAAACAACCAAATGACCTCTATCATCGCCAAATTGAGGAAATTCCAACATTTGTACTTTATTCATATTATGCATAATCAACATTCCTCGGTAAAAAATTAATTCATTAGTATTAAAGGGGTTACACTCTCACTAATTAACATATTAGACCATACAGTATAACACAATATTAGCAAAATAAGAAAGACTATAACATTATAAGCCATATTTTGTCTAAATATATTCCATACCTTTTTTAAATCAGCATTAAAAAAAAGATTTCCTAAAACAAATAAATAAATAGGAAAACTAAACCTATACTCTACACAACCAGGCACAATTGCTAACCCAACAATAAACATGGGTAGAGTGAGAAAAATAACCTCCTTTGAAATAATGCAATTATTAAAAATCGCAAAAATCATTAAGAACAACATTAAAACAGGAGGAATTCCCCAAAGCAATTTATTAGAATATAAATCATCTACATAAAGAGTTGGCCAACATGGAAATAAGTAATTAAAAAAATGATTTATATAAATTGTAAAAACATCCACTGGATACTTTACAACAAATTCAAAATAATTAGAAAATTTATTAAAACTATTAATTCCTTCTTTTTTTAATAGTTCCTGTCCTTTTTTATCTATAAAAAAAACTTGAGGACTACTATGCTCTAAAGCTTTTTGAGCACCTTTTTTAGATGCAAAAAAGGTATCATACCTTTGGTATTGTATTCCCCATAACAACTGACTAAGCATTAATCCTTGAGTAGGAACAAAAGGAGAATACTCATTGGTATGAGTTTTGTTATTGATTATTTGAGGTATACTAGCAAAACACAAACCTATAATCATTGCAAAAATCATAAAAACGCTTTTTAATCCAAAATACTTTATATATATATATATATATATACAAATATGAGCTAAAACTGCATATAAATAAATTGTTCTTATATTATAGGCAAAATATAGAAATATTCCAGAAAATAAAGGACATAAAAAAAACATAAAGCCTTTGTTATTATAAAGTAAAATTTTTGAAATAAGAAGTGATATAGATAAGAAAAACATGGCCCAAAAATCAGACAAGGGATATAACCATAACCCAATAAACAAAACTGCAACAATTCCATTAAATAAAAATAATTTTTTCCATGACCAAAAATTTAACAATATATCTTTAGAAAATAATAGCGGTAAGCAAATAATGGTAAAAAAAACAAAAACCAAAGGACTAAAAAGATAAAAAAAACTTTTACCTCCTAAAGCATGAACACATGCCAAAATAAAAGGGAACACAACTCCTCGAAAACCATCAATAGAAGAAATATCAAATGACGTATCATATATCGCTTGACCTCTATAAAAGTAATCATGAGCATCACACACAAAAGTAAATAATTGCTCTCCATATATATATTGCAAACAATAAGCAAATATAAGCATGCTTATATATGAACAATTAAACACAGACATTACTTTTAAATATTTTTTCATAATATCTATACTCCTAAAAAAATTTAAACTTAACACAATAATACATCTAAAATCACTTCAGACTTCTCAATTTTCTATAATACAAAATAACATCATTCCTACAACAAATAATATTAACTCTAGTTTCCCACTTTTATTAGATGGAAAACTACATACCAACCAAGATTCTATGCTATCGACTAATAGTGCATAGCTCAAAATTTTTCCCCATAATCATACACGATGATCTGCTTAAGATTTTAATTTTTTCTTCATACGTAATTACTAGACACTTTATAACCTGCTTTATATATGTCTAAGTAATGTCTCATTCAAAAAATTTCTAAACTTCAAAGCTTAAGTATTGATTAGTCAGTTCCTCTTAAATGGTGGGTATTTTGAGTTTAATAATTTACCATAGTACTCTAAAATTTGCCTAATTGTAACAAAACAAGAGACAAACACTCCAATTATAAGTAAAATTAAACTAATCGTTGCGGACCGTGGCTCATATTTTAAACATATAATATGTTCACCATGTGGAACAACAACACCTAAATAGCCATAATTAACCTCAAATAAATCCAATTTATTATCATCTATATAAGCATTCCATTCTTTTGTGTAAACATTACTAGTCACTAAAATATTATCATTTTCAACATTAACTGATAATTTTACAAAATGATCACCTATATCAATCAAAGAAACTTTATCATCTGAACTTAAAACACTAGGTATAATATCCGCATTTTTTAATGAAGATTCATTTACAGCTACAACACTTTCAGGCTTAAAACTATCACTATTCATTAAATTAATAATTTGTTCTTTTGATTGCTTATCGTTGTAATATATAGCTTCATCAACAAACCAGGCAAAACCATTTCTATAATTGTTTTTATAGACATTTAACTGAGTTTTAGTGTCATTATCAAAGTTAGCTGGTAAAACAACATTTTTTGAAATTAACTCAAGATTTTTATCTAAACTAAAAACATTATTGTTCCACCAAATACCTGCTTCAGTTATATTATCCGTAAAAATATATTTCGAATTAGATATAAAAGCTCTCTTTTTATAATCTAGACCTCCTATATGTTGAAAAAAAATTTTTTTATACATAGGATTCATATATGGTAATACATCACTATAACCTAGTTGTGAAAAAATATTCGCAGGACTTGTACATACCCAAGGAAAAACTCTATCAATTCCATTATTTGGAGCAATATCTAATGTAGATAGATAATCTTTCCATTGTTTTTGCTTATTCTCAAAAACTATCTTTGCCTCATCTACATTCATCCCCGTAAAGAATCTCTTTCTCTCATATATAACATTACATACAATACTCACTATCACTATAGTCATCAAAAAAGAAATTATATTCACTTTTGATATTGAAAAACGATAACATATAATAAAAAATAAAAAGAAAGCATTTTCAATATATACTAAATATTTGTGTTCAGTATTTTCTAACGGATACAATATTTGTGAAACAGATATAATAAAGAATACAAGCAAACAAACATCATTCAATTTTTGCTTTTCTACTAAACTTTTTGTACCTTCTATTACCAATATTAAAAAAGGGAAAACAAGTAAAGGAATATATATATATTGTTCTCTAATTTGGTTAATTATTGGAAGTTGAAAGAATATTATGTGAACAACAATATTTAGTCCAAAAGGAAAAATAATAAAAAACTGAGTGATAGCATATCTAGTAAGGAGAGACTTTTGTTTTCGACACACACCTAAAACAAACAAAAATAAAGGTAATATACCAACACTCCAAGAATTAAATCCTTGATTACCTAAAAATAAATTACTATAACTTGTAAAATTACCAGGATTCCTTATAAAGGCTGAAAAATCATTTAATTTTTGTGTTCCTTCTAATAAATGACCATCTACCAATCTTACAGATTGGTTAGTAAAATTAATAAATTCAAACAAAGGAAAAGCACTAAAAGATAATGTTAATAAAAAAATAATAATTGCTGTTTTTAGGATTCTAATTCTTTTATCTTTCTCATAAATATATGCTATTATTGAAAATATAGATAACGAAATAAATAAAAAAATCGTACCGAATGCTAAACTGTATGTTATACCACAACTGATCAAAATAGATGATAATATAGCACAAAAAAAATTACCATCTATAGATAATTTAAAAAAATAAATAATTAGAGGTAAGTATAAAACACTAGATGATACAAAATCAATATTAGATGCAAATACAAATGGAATTGTTGAACAAAACAAAAGCAAGAATATAGATATTAGAAAATTTTTATGAATTTGCTTTATAATTAAAGCAACACCCAACATAAATATAACATAATGAATTTCTAATAAATACATTGAGAAATTCAAATCTAGCAAATTACTATCTGAATTAAAACAAAAAAAACATAACAATAATATAATAGGGTTAAACGTACCAAAATAAGCATGGGCGAATGAAATAGAACTCCAATAATATTTACACCATAACGGGAACTCTAAATTGTGAAGAGATAAGCTTATTGATTGACGTAGTGCATAAACATATCCTGAAAAATCACCATCTAAAACTCTATAACATCCTAGATTAAAACATAAAAAAAAAGGTATTAATAATGAAAAAACAACTAATAATATATAAGAGGTTACCTTATTATCTATTATAAATTTTAAACTCATATCTAATCTTACCTTATTAAAGTGTTTACAATAATATGTATATCTAAGACAATGTACTCATACATAATCTAATATTAAACAGTAATTACTCTAGAAAAAACTCTTTTGTGACAAATAACAATTGCTTTAATCGAAGAAAATATCATATTTTTCATATTTAATCTTTTTTCCTTGACAATATTAAAACTTTTATCTTTTATTTAATTGATATAATTATTGAACTAACTGCCAGAGATAATTTTCTTTGATCACCATTATTACCAAGTTCCGCAGGAGATTTTACACCGTCAAATTTTATATTTAATACGTTAAAGTCACTTAGTTTTTTAATTGGAACTCTTATTTTTATATCACCATTGTTTAATGAGCTATTAAAGATCAATGAATCAAATTCTGTACCATTTATGAACACCCTTATTTTATAAGTTCTTTCATGTTCTCTTAAATTATGGTTAACATACTCAATACTCAATTCAATATAATTATTATCACCTTTAGATTTCTCTGGAAGATAATTATAAGTAAAAGGAATCTCTATTTCATCAGATGCCCACCGTCCAAAGAATTCTGGATCATAAAAACCATGTATAAATCGTGCATCATCATTATTTTTCATATCTATTTTTAACGGCAAATCATTCATATCTATTGCTTTTGGGAAAATGTCACTTATGTCTTTTTCTATAACTTTACCATCTACTAAAGAAAAACCATAGATGTACAAATTGTTGTCTTTAATCACTTTTGAACTATTTATTATAACTGGTGTACTTTTTCCGTCATTTTCAAAAACAAAAGAATAAGGAAAATTAATTATTTTATCTGAAAATAAAACTAATTCTTTTCTTTTGGATAAACACCAAACATTCTCATTATTAATTTGGTATAACCAAAAATCTTTGGTAGATTTTCTATTTTCATTAATAGTTTTTATATTAACACCTTTAATACTTGCTAATAAATCAAAATAATTATTGTGTATAGCTAATAAATCGTAAGTTTTAAAAACATCTGGTGCATAAATTTCAACACTATTTAAATTTTTAATAAAATCCGTTTGGTATAGATTTTCTATTAACTGTAATCTTGTATAATTTGAGTGATGCTTTGATAATATAATTCCATTAGAATATTGTGTAGATAAAACTAAAAATGAAAATAAACTAACCAATAATATTCTTACAACTAAATTATTAAACTTAACAAACAAATAAGATAATAAAAGTACTATCCATATGCAATGACAAATATACATTATTGTACTCACAGGTAAACTAGTAAAAAATGATGAACTAACATTACCTTGATACATTTTAGATATAGCATTTGGTATTGATAATAAAATAGGCAACAAAATGAAAAAAAGAATAGTAAACCACATCTTGCATTCTATAAATTTTAGTGAAAAAGTCTTTTTACAAACTGTAATGAATGCTAATGGCAGGAAAAACAACCCTAAAACAATAAAAATTGAATGATCAACACCTACGTCATAAATGTCTCTAAGATATTCATACTTATGATTAAACCAATAGTAACCAGGCATTGAAGATAAATACAAAGTTTTAACAATATTTAATGTAGATTCCAATGATACAAAACCAACAACACTTCCTGAATACCCTTGTTTTAGTAAATATGGTTGAACCATATATAAAACTGACCAAAATAAAACCAAAAACAAAATGCATACAAAATACTTTTCATTAAAAATTTTCCTAAGTCCTTTTACATAACCATTTTTAATTAAATATACATAAAAATAAATAGGTATTGTTAATATCATATATTCATAGCCAAAAACCGCCAAAAACAGAAGCATAAAAGAACAAACCATCATTAATGTACTTCTATTTCTCAAATACTTATCAAATAAAATTAGTGATAGAAATAACTCTATCAAAGGGATACAAACAAGTCCGATAAACGCGTTAGGAACGGCATGCTCAAAAGTAACAGGTAAGCAACATATTAAAAGCACATACAAAATATACGATATATATTTATTATGTATCATCTTTTGAATAAAATAAGAACTCAATACAAATAAAACAAATATCAATAGTAATTGTAATACAAGGTTCATGGACAACTTATAAAAAATAAAAGATAACCCTATGTTAATTGGTGCAAGTGGTCGTAATAAAATTCTTCCCTGTGCAATTTCACCAGAAAAATTAAATAAACCATGATTTAATCTATATTGAAATAATTGTAATTCATCATTAAGAATGATGCCTTTCGCATGAATGGGAACAATAACCAATAATGATAAAAGTAGTAAACATAAAATAATAAATAATCTATGCTCAAATAAACCTAAAAAAAACAATCTAATCTTTGATATCTTATTTGAATATTTTTGCGCATATGAAGAAAAAGAATAGCTAGTGATATAAATTTTTGTTTCTATATAGGATAAAAATTCACTATTCTTCCCAACCAAGCAAGAGATATATCTAGAAAAAACAAACAATTTCCAAACGACTAGTGAACACACTATAGCTACAAAAGCAATTAACCACCAATACTCTCTACCTATTTCATCTGTTGGCACAAAATTTGTTAAATATGATATATCAACAATGCCAAATAGATACAAGATCATGTAAGCAATTTTAAAAAATCCAAAATGGAAAAATATTATAGGTATTGTGTTAGCACCTAAATAAGAAAATATAGTAGATATATACTTTATTTTAGATAAAAGAAAACTTAAACACACGGAAAATAAGAAACCGTTAGTTACTATTAAAGCATCTACATACCAACTGTTAAATCTACTATTAGCCATATCAATTGAATAATGTTTATTTGCAAAATAAATAAAACATAAGCACCCAATTACAATATAAATAATAGAAAAATACTTTAATTTATTATGTAAAATACCTATAAAATCTGATTGTTTAAGATAATAGCCTAAAATATATAAAAAGAATGCCAAAGAAAACATTTTTGTTAGATATATTGAAGACGCAAATTCATCAAACTGGTATGATACATACAAAAAAGAAAAAGAAATGAATATTAATAGGTCTTTCGATTTACAACAAATTTCATACAATACTTTAGAAAAAATAGAAACCAAAAACAATTCAACTAAAAACCAACACGCACCAAGCCACCACACCCAAATTTGACCTCTGGTAAAAAAGTTCTTTAGAGTTTCTCCCAACGTTAAAAGTGGAGTTCCTGGGGCATATAATTTTTCATATATACCAATTTTTACAAAATAATTATTTAACAATGAAAAACATAATATCATTGTTAGCAAAGGTAATATTAACGTTAAAAATTTATTTGCTATAGTCTGTAAAACATTTCTTTTATCAAAATTAGTTACATATCCCGATAGAATGAAAAATGCACCCATATGAAACTGATAGATGACTTGATTAAACATACCTGTTGAATGACCTATTACCATTAATAGGATAAGCAAACCTTTAGCAATGTCTATCCACAAAGTACGATGATTTTTACTTTGAACAGATGATTGGTGAAAATCACTTTCACTTAATACAATATTATCCTTAACATTTAATAATGAGAAAAAATTCATTTAAACCTACCACCTTTTCAAAATAATAAAAACTACAAAGAATCAAAAAAAATATTCATTAAACATCAAAACAAACTAATTACTTAGCAACGAAGAAATAAAGTCAAAATCCTTTACAAGAAAATTTATTATTTTATTTTCTGTATTATCCTCATAAGATTCTTTTTTCACTATATCTGCTTCTTTCCAATGCTTGAGAAGTATCTTTATAGTTTCTTTTGAAGCTTTAGCAATTACACCCTTAACACCACTTTCAATTATTGCATCTTGAAGCTTTTTAATAAGAAAAACAACTCGTCATTTGAACCTTTTTTTAGCTAAAGACGTTAAATTAAAAAATTCATCCATATCATTTGACATAAGTAAATAACCTAAACAAAATTCTCAACAAAAATGTCACACAAATAAACAATCATTATTATCAATAACTATAAAATAACAATCACCAATATAATGAGAAAATTAAGCAACTACAATAAAACTGTAACTTACAACTAATATTTTTTTATTTATTTAATATTATAACACTTTTCAAATATGGTAATTTAATATTATCAACCTCAGGATTATCACCAAGCATCATAGAATTTTCCAAATCTATATCTAACTTTTCACATGCTTGTAAAATCATACCTGGGTATGGTTTTCTTCTCAAAGATTTATATTTATACTTTTCAAGTTTTGCATCTGGATGATAAACACAGTATTCAATATCATCAAATTCTAAACCTTGCTTTTTATAGTAATCACACACAGACTGTATATTAGCATTCATGTCTTCTTCTGAAAACTTATCTTTAGCTATACCTGCTTGATTTGTTATCATTATTAAATGATAATTTTTATCAGCACATAGAGATTTAACATATTCTAAAGTTGATTGTATGATCTCTATATTTACACCGTGTGTGTATCCTGTATCCCTAATTATAGTTCCATCTTTATCTATAAACAAAGCAGGTTTTTTAACAGAATCAAATGATTTTGGTATAAAAGTTTGAGCTCTATAATAATCATCTGGAATACCTATATCTATAAAATCTCCACCTAATGGCAACGCATAAACAAAATTATCATTTATCAATTTAGGTAAAATATCATTTTCTAAAGAAATTAAATTTCCATTGAACTGTTCCATAAATTGCTCCAAAACAGTTCTTGATATCATATAAGATCCAGAATTTATATATCCATCAATTTGGTTAGGAGGTAACGATCCCTTTTCAAGAAAATTCAACACCTTATATCCAAATTTCAAATTTTTATCTAATTCATTACTATTACTGTCATCTATAGTAACAAAACCATATCTACTTATATCTGTTGAAAATCTTAAGCCAATAGTAATGGTATCTTTTTTATGATAAGTACTAAGCAACTTAATATCAGCATTAAAAAAAGTATCACCATTTACTAATAAAAACTTTTCTTCTAGTAAATTCAAAGAATATGCATTTAAAAGAGCCCCCCCTGTTCCTAAGGGAGAAGTTTCTTTTAAAAATTGAACATCTTTAAAATCCTTAAAATATTCCTCTACTATTTCAGATTTATAACCAGTTAAAAAAATAAACCTATCATATCCATTTTTCTTCAACTGTTCATAAAGGTATAAAAGAAAAGGCTTACCACTTATTGGAGCCATAGGTTTTGGAACATCTTTAACCACATGTGATAAACGAGTACCAAAACCACCTGCTAAAACTACTGCTTGCATAAAATTATATCTAACAAAAAATAATATACATTATAACAATTTAAAACATAAAAATAATATTTCTTAGTAACACATATATTAGCAATATTATATATAAAGTGTCTTATTCAAATTTAAATCAACCAATAAAATAGTAACTGTATTCGTACTAATAAATAGCTTTTTTTACTATTATCATACACCAGTAGGGTGTGTCAACATAAATGTGTATTTTCCCTGTTTTAGCTGAAAAAAAATTTATT
>JBJFGR010000088.1:0-2224 GCA_051892875.1 Succinivibrionaceae bacterium | reverse complement strand
TTCTGTGCATCAAAGGATGATAAACAAGAAATCAATTCTAATTATGGGTGGTGTGTATTTTCAGAAGCAAATGGTAATCAGTATGAAAACTGTTTGAAGAAGCTCCAAGCTGATCCAAATTCTAGAGAAGCAATGTTGATTTATACACGTCCATCAATTCATCATGACGCAGTTGAAAATGGAAAGCATGACTTTATCTGTACAAATTATTCTCATTTCTTTATTAGAAATAACAGATTAGAGATGATTCATTCTCAACGCAGTTGTGACTGCGTCCATGGCCTGAGTTTTGACTTTCCATGGTCATGTTTTGTATATCAGATGTTATATGAAGAATTAAGACATACATATCCAGATTTAAAACCAGGTTTAATTCATTATCATATTGATAGTCTTCATGTATATGATAGAAATGAAAACCTTCTTAAGAAATATATAGAAGAAAATAAAATATAAGGACAGATGCCAATCCTTGATGGCATTTGGGCAAAGTTGCCGCTTTGCCCTAACTTATTATAAATAGAATAGGACGGCAATCCTATTATAATCAAGGAGAATAAAAATGAATAAATATTTTGTTTATGCTTTAATAGATCCTAGAGATGGGTCTATATTTTATATTGGAAAAGGTAAGAATAACAGACCATATAGACATCTTGAAGAAGCAAAAAAGACTAATGAAATAAATAAAGGTCAAAATCCGTATAAAA
The DNA here is from genome assembly GCA_051892875.1 of Succinivibrionaceae bacterium. GTDB lineage: Bacteria > Pseudomonadota > Gammaproteobacteria > Enterobacterales > Succinivibrionaceae > JBJFGR01. The sequence continues at coordinate 1,514 of JBJFGR010000088.1, read as the reverse complement.
TAAGAAAAATCAGAAATATTCTTGCTGCTGGATATGAGACTTATGATGTTATATATTTACATAAGAATCTTACAGAAAAAGAAGCATTTGAATTAGAAATTAAAGAAATAGCATCACATGATAATTTGACAAATATAAGTCTTGGTGGAGAAGGTGGAGACAATATAACAAATAATCCAAATTATGAAGAAATATGTCGACATATATCAGAAGGTGGTAAAAGACGTTTTGAAGATCCTGAAGAAAGAAAAAAGTGTTCAAAACCAGGTAAATTGAATGGTATGTATGGAAAACATCATACAAAAGAATCTATTGAAAAAATGATAAAAAATCGTAATCATGGAACATTCGAAGAACAATTTGGAGAAGAAAAATCAAAAGAAATAAAATTAAAATTTTCTATTAATCTTAAAGAACAATATGCAAATGGTAGAAAACCAGCAGGATGTTATAAGAGATATAATGAATCATTTGAAGAAATAACAAAAATAAAAGAATTTATGAAAGATGGAACAAGTACATGGCCAATAATATGTGATGAATTAAATTTAACAAAGAAACAAATTATTGGTATATGTAAAAGAAATGATATAGTTATTAATTTAAAAACAAGAAAAGAATGTACATTGGAAGAATATCTTGGAGATAAAAAATATAAAGAATTTTGTTTAAAACGTAGTTTGGCAACAAGAGGTTCTAACAATCCAAGATATAAAGATGGTACTCACATTGTTAATAAATAGAATAAAGATATTAATTATTTAGGAGAATAAGATGAGATTTATAGATTTTATTAATGAAGCATCAGTCAGAGAATCTAATCTTGCAAGTGCATCAAGAAAAGTAGCACAGTTCATTGGTAGAAAGATTGGTTCAGATTTTAAGGAAATTAATGGTGAAACATATAAGAATGCAGATGGTGTATTCTTTGGTATTTTATATGTATCAGATAATAATGATGCATTGAGAATTAACTGGGATGGAAAGAAATTCTATTCAATTAACTATTGGGATGATTATGCAGGAAGTGCAAATCAACCTTCAAAAGAAATTAAGACAGCAGATATTGGACCAAATGATGCATCGTTCGTTCAGTTATTGCCAGAAATTATTAGAGCAATTACAACTGAATCAGAAACATCTGATGAAATGTATGAATCTTTTATTGTAGAAAAAGTAATTAAGTATGAAGATGTTGAATGGAAATCTCCAGCAGATTTTATTAAGGATGTTGCTGCAGATTGGACAATTGACCAAATTCAGTCAGTATTGAAACAGAATGGTAATACTTATAATAAGAAGCAAATTCAAGCAAAGGTTGACCAGATTTTAGGAACTGAAGCTGAACCTGAATTACCATTGGAACCTAAGAAGAAAGGTGGTAAGAAGGTTGTAGTTGAAACAGGTAAACCAGAAAAGGTTGCGACACCAGAATGTGTAAAGAAAGCAAATGAAACATTAGCAAAGACAAAGTATTCTGACCCTGATGTTGTATTTGAAAACTTGAATGAATA
>JBJFGR010000087.1:0-11197 GCA_051892875.1 Succinivibrionaceae bacterium | reverse complement strand
TTTCTTCTACAACCTTACTATCTCCATTAAATAATCCTTTTGCTAATTCAATAGTGAAGTTTTGTAGCTTTATATTTTGGATTAAAAGTTAACGTCCTCGTTTTTTCTCTTTTTGTTCCTCTGGAGGAGGACATTCTTCTTCAGCTATTTTCTTGACTCAGCACATTCAAATATCTACCTAAGGCAATACAATTACCTAGGTTAGGACATTCTTTGCATTTATTTGGAATATGTTACTTTACTTCATCTGGTTCATGAGGAATAGACAAACTAGCACCAAGATAACCTTTTTGACCACCACGAGGTTTATCAGACTTAGTTCTTAAGCTAGTATTTTTCTTATTATAACCATCTGTTGATGGAGGCTTAGAGCTATTATTTGAATTTAGCCAAAGCTGTCTGTTCAACTCTTTAATTTCGGCTGTTAAAGTTTCAATACTAGCATTTAGACTTTCAATTTGCTTAGTTTGATTTGCTATTTGTTTATCTTGTTTTTCACATAAAGTTATTATTGTTTCTACCATAATAGAAAGAATATTAATAACCATATATAACTCTCTAGTAACTTTAGATTTTAGTTCTTGGATTAAGCTTTTTGCTTGTTTTACTATTTCTTCTTGACTCACAATAAATACCTTAATGTATATTACTATAAGTATTATAACATATAGGTTTTTGTAATATTTTTAGGAGTAAAACAAGATATTCTAATAGCTTATTATTTGCTCTATAATAGCGTTATTTAATCGATGTCGATCGTTCACATACAAAGACACCAAAACAAAAACCTTAAAATCATCGCTCTCAGAACGCATTGTACATGCAAATTAACATGTATTTTTTAACATACATAAAAAAAGCCTTTTACCATCAAATTAAGACATATATCACAATGTAAAATTTTAAAAAACATATAGTATGTTAAACACTATATTTATACTAAAACTAGTCAGAATCTATAGGGGTTCTAAATAGTTACATTATTCTTAGCTAAAACAAAGAGGTTTAAAAATGACTAAAAAAGACACCCAGCCACCAATACTATTACAAACTAATCTTTCATAATTCACCTCTAGGTGTCCTACACGCCTTCATTCACCTCTCTTTTTCTATGTACTATTCTACTGCTTTATGTTCAATATCTTGCTTATCATTAGGATTTGATTCTAAAATAGGAATAGCATCAGCCTCCATTCCTGTTCGATAACTTCTTATTCTTGCTTCTGCTTGTTTTAACGCATCCTCCGTTTCCATTTCTCCAGATATCGAAACTCTAATTGCATTATTAAGAGCTGTCCAATAGGCTAATATTGGTTTCACAGTTGGCATCAAAACTCCATTTTCTATATTATTTATTGATTGCAAATAAATTGATTTTGTGTTGTTATTTCTTTCTAATTCTTCTTCATAAGATACAAGAGCGGGATTTCCTATCGGTTTATCTTCATTAATAGCTTTTAAACCGCTCTTGGTTATTAGGTAATTTTCTAAAAACTTTTTCGCTTCATTCTTATGTTTACTATTTGGATTAATATGAGCGACCAATACTCCCACATACGGTTTTAAAGGTTTGTTTTTAATTGTAGGTAACTGATTAACAGTATAATTAATATGTTTTTCTTTAAACAAATTCCATGACCATGGCCCTGTAAAAACACAAGCAGCCTTACCTTTTAAAAACAGATCAATAGCATCATTAGCTGTATATACACTTGGTATAATATTTTTTTTGACTAAATTAACTATATAATTCACCCCCTCAATAGCTTCAGGTTTTGCAATACCTATATCATCTTTATCCCAGCCATTAGAGGTTTTTTTAAAGCTATACGCACCAAACGCACCCATAATAGGATAAGCATAATATGGTTCACGATAATTTAAAGCCACAACATATTTATCTGTTTGATAGGTATTTTTTGCATTATATTCTGATTGAATTCTTTCAATATCTTCAAAGGTTGATGGAACTTGATCTATTAAGTCCATATTGCAAACATTAGAAATAGCCTCAAGAGCTATTGGATATCCATATTGTGTTCCTTCATATGTAATTGCTTCAACACTTTTTGGATACAAGTTATTCAATAAAAAAGGAGATATTGATACAGGTTCAATGAGTTTATCAATCACCCAATCTGCGATTCTATCATGAGGCCAAATGAATATATCAGGTCCCTTACCAGCTACTACCGATTGTTTATACTTAACTTCAACTTGATCAAAATTTTCAACAAGAACTTTTAAATTAGTTTCTTTTGTAAATCTCTTTCCTATAATATCTAATCCAACAAATGATTTTTCTGACTTAGTCCATATAACCAAATTATCATCACTTTCATTTGCATAAACACTAGCTGAAAGCATAAAATAAGAAGATACTGCTATTGCTAATGAATTACTTATTAATTTAAAACCCATAATACAAAACTCCAATTCTCATTTGAAAATTAGAAACAAAACTGAATGATAGCAATAGTATATAACATGAATTATATTTTTAATGAGAGTAATAACATACTTTGATTAATATATTACATAAAAAATTATAAGAAGTGAGTAGTTTCATTGTTTAATAACCATTAATTATATTCATGTTATACTCACAAAAAATCTAGAAAGAAAATCTTTCTAGATTAAATATAGCAAGTAACTAATCTTTTATTATAATACTATAAGGAAGATGTAAATGTTCTAGATATTACATCTAATTGTTGTTCTCTAGTTAAAGAGTTAAATCTTACGGCGTAACCTGAAACTCTAATTGTTAATGTAGGATACTTTTCAGGATGTTCCATAGCATCTTCTAACGTTTCTCTTCTTAAAACGTTTACATTTAAGTGCTGGCCTCCTTCATGCCTTGCTATTGACTGAGATTTTTCTTCTACCTCAACATTTACATCTTCTAGTTTCATAGAACTATCCAATGCTTCAAATGTTTCCTTTGATATGATTTCATCTTGATTAAATAACTTCGAAGTTAAATTTTGGTAAGTTCCATTTTCAAATTCAAACCAAAAAGAACCTTTTAATTCAGGTTTATTAGATTCTATAACTCTGAATGCTCTTAAAACTTTCGGTAACATAATCAGCTCCTATTTAATTAAAACTCTGATATATAATAACAAGAATCATTACTAATATCAATTAAATTATTTTTATTTCTGAGCTATATCATATTTTAATTAGTATGTAAAAAATCATAAATTTCTTGAGCTAATCTTTTGCTTATTCCAGGAACTTTTGCTAATTCATCCGCACTAGATTTAAAAATCTCCTGCATTCCACCAAGATGCTTTAAAAGAGTTTGTCGTCTTTTAGCTCCAATTCCAGGTATATCCTGTAATCGAGAAGTTGTTCGAGATTGCTGTCTTTTATTACGATGACCTGTTATTGCAAAACGATGAGACTCATCTCTTATATGCAATACCAACTGTAATGCTGGATTATCAATTGATAAAGAATACTCTTCATGAGTGTACCCCATTATTAAAGTTTCTAGACCTGGTTTTCTTCCCTCTCCTTTGGCAATACCAATAAGTGTTGGTTGTACAACTTCTTCCTGATTTGAAAACATTTCACTAATAATATTTTCTGCCTCATGTAATTGCCCTAAACCTCCATCAATAAAAACTATTTGTGGAATTTCTGAATTTTTTATATTTAAAAATCTTCTAGTTAAAACTTGATTCATTGCAGCAAAATCATCCCCTGGAGTAATACCTGCTATATTAAACCTCCTATATTCTTTTGTATTTGGCCCTTCACGATTAAAAACAACACAAGAAGCAACTGTTAATTCTCCCATTGTATGAGATATATCATAACATTCCATTCTTTCAATACCATAGATACCAAAAGTTTCTTCAAAAGCATTAATTCTATCTTTTATAGTATTAATATGACTAGCTTTAGCTTTCAATGAAGCTTCAGCATTAGCTTGGGCTAATCTTAAATATTTTGCTCTCTCTGAACGGACATTACTTAATATTTTTACATTCACTTTATGTATTTCTTTTATAGCAGTAGTTAATGGCTCAGATATACTACTATCAAGAGAACAAATAATTTCCTGAGGCAAACTTCTACCTAAATGAGAATGTAAATAAAATTGTGTCAAGAAATTACTAGTTAACTCTTCAATAGAATTATCTAGTGGTAAATTAGGAAAATAATTTCTTGTGCCTAAGATTTTTTTGTTACGAATAAACAAAACGTGTACACTTGCTATACCTTCAGAAATAGCAACACCTAAAACATCTATATCATTATCAATTTCACCACATACACTCTGTTGCTCTTGTATCTTTCTTAAAGCAAGAAGTTGATCTCTTGTTTTTGCAGCCTCTTCGAACTCTAAATTTTCACTCTGTTGCTCCATTTTTAAAACAAGCTGATTTAAAACTTCTTGATTTTTACCCTGCAAAAATAAACGTAACAGATTTACTTGTTCTTGGTAAAATCTATCAGAACAAACCTCTTTAATACAAGGAGCTAAACATCTACCTAATTGATACATTAAACAAGGACGGCTGCGATTTCGGTATATGTTATCAGCACATTGACGAATTGGAAATATCTTTTGAATTAAATGTAGAGAATCTCTAACAGCTCCAGAACTAGGAAAAGGACCAAAGTACTCACCCTTTTCTATTTTAGCTCCTCTGTGACTATTAATACGAGGATGTTTTCCTTCACTTAAAAATATATAAGGATAAGACTTATCATCTTTTAATAAAATATTATATTTCGGGCTGAATTTTTTAATTAAATTACACTCGAGTATTAAAGCTTCACTTTCTGAAAATGTTACAGTGAATTCAATATGACTTATATTAGACACTAATTTTAATGTCTTTAACGAATTTACATCCTTTAAAAAATATTGCGACAATCTTTTTTTTAAATCTTTGGCTTTTCCAATATAAATAATGGTGTTTACAGAATTATACATTCTATAAACACCACTTGAATGAGGAACAGTAGCTAAAAAAGCTGAACTATCAAATTCAGACATTTATACTATTTACCATCTAAACCATGACGAATAGCTAATCTTGTTAATTCAACGTCACCATTGATTCCTAACTTTTTAAATACTCGATATCTATAACTATTTACAGTTTTTGGACTAATTGCTAATCTGTCAGCAATTTCATTAACTTTCATACCTTGAGAAATCATAGTACTAATTTGTAACTCACGGTCAGCTAACAAAGAAAAAGGGTTACCATCATCAACTTCCTTGCTAGAAGAACCAGGAATTCTATCTAAAGCCATCATCTGGGCAACATTTGGTTCAAGATATCTTTTTCCTGAATAAACTAATTGTATAGCCTTAACCATCTCTTCAGTGGAAGCCCCTTTAGTCAAAAAACCTAAGGCTCCAGCCTTCATCACTTGGGTGGGTATGGGTTCACTTGTATGAACTGTTAGCATTATAATCTTTGCAAAAGGATTATAACGAATTATTCGCTTTGTAGCCTCTATGCCATCAATACCTGGCATACTCATATCCATCAAAATGATATCACATTGGTGTTGTCTACACCATGCAACGGCATTTTCACCATTGCTTGCTTCTCCTATAACTTTGATGCCTTTTGTATCATTTAAGATCTTTTTAATCCCCGTGCGGACAAGATCATGATCATCAACAAGAAATATATTTATCAATTTTTCACCAACTAGATAATTAGCATATACAATACTATATTATTATATATAAAGTCACAAAACAATTGTATCAGAATATCATAAATAATTAATATGTCTCAAATTATTTAAATAAACTGATACAATCTATATCCAAAACATCGGTTCTTTTTCTAGCTAAAAAATTACTTATTTATAGCTAGACAATCCGGACAACATTCCTTTGCCTTATCTCCAAAGACTTTTAAATAAGCTTGATTTACTTTATATAATTTTTGGCATTTAGTACATTTTGCAATACCTTTTACATCTAAAGCAAGCAACTGACAATCCGTACATAATGCACTCAAAACATTATTTAATGAATCTTTATGGGAAATTATTGTTTCTTCACCACAACATGCACATTTAACAATTTTCCCATTTTTAACAAAGCAATGATGACATAAACCTCCAGTTAACTCAGCCTCATCTTTTAAAACTAATTCATTACACGCTTTGCAGTTTACAAAATCACTATTTGAAACTGTATTTTTTGAATTAGCAACAATATCCATTGCTTTTTGAGGTAATTTATGAGATTTTAATTCTTCTTTCCACTTTGATAAAACATCTATCCATTCTTCTGTACTTAATCTACACGATACATTGTGATAGCCTAGATACAAGCTCTGTATAAATGATTTTTTCACATATTCAGGGAAATATGACCATTCATTAATACCTAATAGATGACCATTTGGATCATAATCTTGTTCATCAAATGCATCAACAGGGAATCTAAAACCTAGTAATCTATCAATTGGTAAACCTTGATTAAGATTAACTACATATGGGCTTAAACCTTGGAATAGCAACTTAAATAGAACATGTGCTACAACATAATTATCAGTTTTAATACTTGCAATATCTGTATTATTTTCAACAAGTTCAGGTGCTAAAACTGAATTATCTCCTGCAAGGTACTTCATATCGCCCACTTGAATTCTTTCAACATAACTTAGAGATACTAAATTATTAGATGAAACACATAATGAATTTAAGTCCTCAAAACCCAAAAAAACATTATACTTATGTAATTCTTTAACAAATGATACAAAACTGATTGCTATTTCCAATAAATCTAATCTTGTTTTACCATTTAAGAAATCTGAATCATTACGACAAATACTATTTAAGCTCTTGTTGATATTCTTAGATGTTACATATCCTACAACTTCTCCATCAGAATTACGTACTAAGGAATTAACCCACTTTATGTCATTAATTGTAAGCTGATTCTTAGCCATAACACCTAATTTAGCAACTAAATTATCATTTAATATTTGCTTACCCATTATACGAATATCTCTAGTTGTATCTAAACTATAAACACTCCAATGAGGTGTTAAATAAATAACTTTTTCCAAGGTAATTTCTCTTTCACCTATTTTTACAACATCACCTAACATTGGTATTTTTACATCAGTTAAAGATATAGGTGCTTGAAATGCTTTACCTGTATAAACAAATGATTCCGCTGGTTTATTTGTTAAGCCATCAATAGTGTTAAAATCTAGTTTCTTTGCCAATATATCAGCTTTATTTTTATTTGTATTAGCTTCAACTATTTCAATAGTTTCAGAAGATTTAACCACTGTTTGATTTAAAGCCGTGTACTGAATAGGATTTTCTTCTAATGACTTTTGCTTTTCAATTATATACTGATTAATAGCTGAATAATCATTTGAAGCCTTTTCAATATTTGTTTTAACAACATGAGTCGGTGTGATGGTATCACTAAATGTTGTAGGATTAAATCCTTTAACATCAGTTACATCTCTTAATTTAGTATCGGTAGCATTAAAATTTCTTTGTCTATTATCTGAAGGATTATAAGCACTAGCTTTAGATAAATTTCGCTTTATTTCCACTTCAGGTCTTTGAGAAGCTTCATAACGTCTAATTTTATCTCTCTGTTCTGGAGAAATATTAAATCCTTCAATATCGATTGTAGTTGATTCTTTTACATCTTTTTCAGGATCAAATACAAATTCTTCGTCTACACTTGATATTTCATATTCTTCAATAGCTTTAATTAAAGAAATTTCTCTATTTAATTCTTCTAATTCCTTTTTATGTCTTTCGTATTCAGCCTTCTTTGCAGCTATTTTAGCTTCTCTATTTAAACGACGGGCATTTTCTAATACCTCACGCTCTTCTTTGGATATATCAAATACAACAGTTTCGCCTGTTAATTTAACAACATTATCACCTGATGAACTAGATTCTGCTATTGATTTTGATGATGTTTCACTTGCTGATCTTTCTTCTTCAAGAATTTTTATATCTTGCTCGAGTTCTTTTAGCTTTTGTTCTTCTTCTCGTTTCTTTATGAGTGTTTCTTGTTGTGCAGGTGTTAAATTAAAACCAATACTTGAACCATTTAATTTAAAACTTTTTGGTTCTCGTTTCTGAACAATAGGTATTTCATCTTCTGATTCTTTGGCAACAACAATGATATCATTTTCTTGAGCAGACACATTTGTATTATTATCAGCTTTTTCCTTTTCTTTTTGTAAACGTTCTAACTCAGCATCCTCTTCAGCTTCCTTACGATGAGCCTCCTCTAAATCCGCCCACTGTTTTTTTGAAATTGTAAAACAAGCACTTGTTGATGTTAAAAATACAGGCTTATTACTTTCGGCTTTTTGAATTTCTTCTTTTCTCTTTGTATTTTCAACAGCCGTCTTATTTTTTGCTAAAATAGAAGATAACAAATCGTCATTACTCTTCTTTTTAGGTTTTTCAACTAAACCAATTTCTGCCTTAACATTTTTTGTTTCAGTTGATTTTAATAAGTTTTCTGCAGAAGTAACCACTTTTGCATCCATAGAAAAATCATTATCAAGAACAACATTTTCTTTTTGTGCTGCTAAACCAGGATTTATAACATCTACAGCATCATCAATATCCACTGAAATACTTTCACTTTCTAATGGAGAATCAATATCCATAATATCAACAATATCTTCATTGTTTTCTGAAAGATCAATATTTTTATTAGCGATATTACTTGCATTATTTAAATTAGGACTATTGTCTGAATTTTCTTTCAGATTCACTGTATTTTCTACCATTTGTTGATTAGAATTTTTTTTACTATCCGTTTTATCTTCTTCAGTCGAATGTTCCTTGCTCGTTAAAGACATTAAAGATTGCTCATCTTTTCTTTTTTCGCTAGCCATTTCTGCATATTTTGCAAAACTATCAATTGTATCAGATAATTCTTCAATTATCATATCGTATACTTTTTTGATATCTTTTGCCCATGCACATGAGTAATCAACTGATAATAAAGAATTTACAATTTTAAAAGGAATAACTTTATGACCAGATAAATCCTTTTCATTCATGCAATAAATTTTTCCAGACTGGTCATTACTAAAAGTTAAAACAGCAACATTTGTATTTTGACGAAATTTTCGTACAATTGACGTGTCATCACGGTTTACCAACTCAGGATCTGCTTTTATAGCGTTATCTCGTTGCATTCTTGAGTAAAATTTTTCCATTTCTCTTGCGATAACAGCTTGAGCTGACAAACTATCGATTTCATTTATTAGTATATATACTGTTGCATGTTCATTATTTGGAGTCATTAGTAAGTCTTCTATAAACCAATTAGTTGCCTCCATCTTTAAAGAGGATAGATCAATAATAATACTATCCATTTTCACAGCATCAATAGCACTGTTTCCAAGAGAATTATATTTGCTCTTTATATCTTTAAAGTTTTCTAATTCAGCAGATGCATTCATAGATTTTACAAAAAAATCTTTTGATTCATCTGTCGTAATAATATTATTAGCTAGAACACCTCTTTCGTGATCTTGAGTAATTAATAAACAATTACCAGAATTTCTTAAATCTAACATCAATGATTCAAAATCACTACTACTATGATACACTACTGAGGGATAATTCTTTAACGTATTTAAAGAAACCTTTATACAATTATCCTCTGCAATAATTTTTCTGCTTGAAGTATAAAAATCGTAATTTATTAAAACTTGTTTATTATATTTTTTAAAAATGGGTGCTGTTACATTTGCAAATTCTTCTAGTAAATCAGGGTTCTGAAAACAATTCTCTTCAACATAAATGGTAAAATCTCTAATAAATGCTTGTAAAACACTTCCATTATTATAATTATCGATCATATTCATACCTTTAAAGCGTAAAATGAAAAACTTACCTTATTATATATTAGTTTTTTTTTAAATTATGTTATATGGACTTTATTTTTAAAGGATAATTTACAATTCAGCTAATTTAACTAAACAAATTATCTAGTTCAACTATTGTTTAAGTATTTTTAAAAATTATCATTTTTTAAATAAAAAAACTTTTTAGATTGAAGTATTTTTGTGTGTTTTAAAATATTTACAGTAATTTGAAATTTTGCACTCTTCACATTTTGGATTTCTAGCTTTACAAATATATCTACCATGTAGAATTAAATAATGATGGGCATTGTGTAAATATTGAATAGGTATTATTTTTTCTAAAAAATCACTCATCTTATTGGGAGTTTTTGCATTACTTAATCCAATTCTTGTAGCCACTCTAAATATATGAGTATCAACAGCTATAGTATTTTTATTAAAAGCGATATTTTGAACAACTCTTGCTGTTTTAATACCTACCCCTGGGAGAGTTACTAATTCAGCCTCATCATTTGGAACACATCCTGAATATTTATCAATCAAGTCTTTACTCAATTCATAGAGGTACTTTGACTTCGCTTTATTTAATCCAATGCTTGATATTAGTAATTGAATCCTTTCAATCCCCAATTCAACCATTTTATAAGGATTTGGAGCCTCATAAAAAAGCGAAGGAGTTACCTTATTCACTTGAGCATCTGTTGTTTGAGCTGACAGAACTACCGCACATAAAAGCTCAAAATTGTTGCTGAATTTTAATTCTGATTTAGGATTTGGATTATCTTTTGAAAAAATCTCAAAAATCTCAGATATAGTTTTTTTATTCATAAAATCTCAAAATATTTATCAGTAGTGATTTACCATATGCAAGACAGTATAAAAATATTAACAAAACAAAAATAAAAAATTATTGAGTTTATCAAATTTCTCACATCAGCTCATTGTTTTATAAAAAATGAATACTATAATTTTAATTATTAATTTTAAATCAAATTATTATAAATGAAAACGGTAATAAACATGAAAAAAAATAGATTTTGATGTTTTGCTTACTTGCATACTTAAAATTCCTGGACTTTTTGTTAGAAGAGATGATTTTTTAAAAGATTTTTTTGGAGATAAAGTTGATGAAGAAACTCTTCAAAAAATAATTAATTCTTCTCCTATTGATTTTTATAATCAAAAAGAAATAAACGATTTTGCTAATGTATGCATCACTAGTCAAACAATAAAAGCTTCTTTATCTTCCGCTGCTTTAGGTTTACCTGGAATTATTGCATTACCGCTAATTAGGATCTATAAAAAACTATAAAATTATACAAATTGTTAATAAT
>JBJFGR010000086.1:0-11230 GCA_051892875.1 Succinivibrionaceae bacterium | reverse complement strand
TGATGTTTAGGAATGAAGGTGAAAATATACAAATTTTAAGTGCGAAATGTAAGCTATACTAAATTATCCTAATAATCAAAAAAACTCATTTCCATATTAAGAAACAAGCTTTTAATTTCAATTAAGAACTAGATTTTTATACAAAATCCTTACTTTTTTTGATTACCAAACAAAGCATCTTCTACAATTGCACATATAATATGTTCAATCATTAATTGTGATTCTTGAATATTTGGAGTATTTACACTAGGAACCTTGATTACCAAATCGCAAATATCATCCATTTTAGATGGTTTTTCGCCAACCAACCCCACTGTAAATATATTCTTTGATTTTGCAACTTCGATAGCTTCAATTACATTCTTAGAATTTCCAGAAGTGGAGATACCAATAAACAAATCTCCTACACTTCCTAAAGCTTCTACTTGTCTAGCAAATACTCTTGAAAAATCATAATCATTTCCGATAGCTGTCATTATTGAAGTATCAGTAGTTAAAGCTATTGCTGGCAAACCTGGTCTATCAAAATAAAATCTTGAAACTAACTCTGCCGCAAAATGCTGAGCATCAGCTGCAGAACCACCATTTCCAGCAACAAGAACCTTACAACCATCAACAAACGTATCTATCATATATTTTGATACAGTTTGGATTTTATCTATTATTTCAGGGTTAGCTAATATCTTTTGTTTTACAGAAATACTATCTGCCACATAAGTTTTTATATCAAACATACGGAAAACCACCAGTGCTTCTAATCTTATTTTTTTGTTAATATTTGTTAAATTCTCACAAATAACGCATTACTATTTACTATGCTTTAGCTATTACCTTTTGTAAAAACATTATTATATAGTTGTATGAATTTCAAATATATTATCAAGCTTGGAAATAAAAAAATAATTTATAATTATTTTTAATACATCCACATAACCATATTTTTTTTACTATATCACAAAATTGAATTTTTTTTAATCTATTTCACAAAAATTATTATATTTTCACGCTAAAGGTATTGTGATAATAAAACAACTCCCTTTTCCTAATTCTGATATTAATCTAATTGTACCTTGGTGTGCGGTAATAACCGAATTAACAACAGCTAAACCTAATCCTGTTCCAGTACTTTTTGTTGTATAAAATGGTTCAAATATTTTTGATTGAATATCTATAGGGATTCCACTTCCATTATCCGCAATTTTTACAACTACATTATTATCTTTTTTTGAAACAGCTAGTACTAAATGATTTGCTTTAGCCTCCAAAGCATTGCTAATCAAATTAGATATTGCACTAGATAACGACGTTAAATTAGCAATTATAGTCATATCTGGGTCATTAAATATCACATCCATTGAAGCTCCTTTTAAGGTTATCATTCCTTCGGTACCACATTCAACAGATGCTACTAAATCTTCAACCATAACTTTATCAACAATGTTATCACCTGACTTTGCAAACAATAAGATATCACTTACTTGATTTTCTAAATCTTTTAAACGATCCATTAACTTCTTTAAAAAAGTAGCTTTTGCTATAGGAGACACATTTCTATTACCGATATTTGAAGCATATAAAATAGCTGCTGATAAAGGTGTTCTTATTTGATGAGCTAAAGAAGCTGCCATTTTACCTAAACTACTAAGCCTTTCCATATGGCTAACTCTTTCTTGAAGCTGACGAGTTGGCGTTACATCAGTAAGAACAACTAGTTGTCCGACGCTTAAAGGTTTTGTAGACACCAAAATTTTTTTGCCATTTTTTAATGAAACCTCGTGACCATCATCAGCCATAGGAACAAAAAAATTTTTTACCACTGTTATCCATTTCTGAGATATAAGATCCCCATCAAACATATCTAAAGCACTTTGATTTGCTCTTACTATACACCCCTTTTTATCTAAAACTATAATTGCGGAAGTTACAGCATTAAACACTTCAGATAATAACTCAGTATCGTCTGCAACATATCCTGTATTTTTTGGGGTTAAGCCAATACCTTTACTTTTTAAATTATTATTTAGCACTGTATTTATCCATTAAATAACAACGATTAATATATCAATTCATTCTATTATCTCATATTTAAAATAACCACTATTACATGCAAATATAATTAAAAAACAGTTATACCGCTCAATATTCTTTTATTTATAAGCACACTATTTTCTACATCTAGACATAAAAAAACATCTATGTAAAAAAAACCCTCTATAGTTTTATCAAACTTTCGAGGGGATTACTTTAATCAAAACTATTAAGCATAAATAAGTTATTTATGCAAAAAGCTTAAAATCATTATCTATAATTTTCCACAACAATTTTTGTACTTCTTACCACTTCCACATGGACACGGATCATTTCTGCCAACCTTGTGACCTTCCTTAATAAGTGGTCTATTAGCAAGTGCTTCACGTTCCATACGTTGCTGTTCTTCAAGAGCTTTTTTATTAGCTTCTTCTTCTGCCTTTTGAGCTTGCTCTCTTCTCTTTTCTTCCATTTCATCAACATCTTCTTTCAAACGAATCTGAATATTTGATAAAACACGGACAACTTGGAACTTAAAGTTCTCGAGCATGTTTTGGAACATATTAAATGATTCAAGCTTGTATTCCTGTTTTGGATTCTTTTGAGCATAACCTCTTAAACCAATACCTTGACGTAAATAATCCATAGCAGCTAAATGATCTTTCCATAAAGCATCTAATAACTGCAACATTACATTACGCACTAAAGAATCAGAATGTTCAGGTCCTAATAACTCTTTCTTTTCATCAAATGCTTTAGTAGCTTCTTCAACGATGCGATCTCTTAACGTTTCTTCAAATAATTTTTCATCATCAGTTAGCCACTTACTAATAGGTAAATCTAAGCTAAATTCTTTTAAGTGTTCTTCTAATCCTTTAATATCCCAAGTTTCAATTAATGAATTTGGTTGAATATGTTGACTAATTACACTATTCAATACATCAGATCTAATATCATTTACAGTATCGGATGAAAGTTTTCCGTCTAATAAAGCATTTCTTTCTTCATAAATAACTTTACGCTGTTCATTAGCTACATCATCAAACTCCAACAAACTCTTTCTCATATCAAAGTTTCTTGTTTCAACTTTACGTTGTGCATTTTCAATAGCCTTTGATACCCACTTATGTTCAAGAGGTTGACCTTTTTCCATACCTAAAGAACTCATAATCTTCTTTAAACGATCAGATCCAAAAATCTTCATTAAATTATCGTCCATTGATAGGTAAAATCTTGAAGAACCTGGATCTCCTTGACGACCTGAACGACCACGTAACTGGTTATCAATACGTCTTGATTCATGACGCTCTGTACCGATTATATGCAAACCACCAGCCTTGATTACTTCATCATGTCTCTTTTGCCAATCTTTCTTAACTTGTTCTATTTGTTCAGGTGTTGGATTTTGAAGAGATTCTATTTCAGACTGTAATGAACCACCTAACACAATATCTGTACCACGACCAGCCATATTAGTAGCAATTGTAACAGTACCAGGACGACCAGCTTCAGCAACTATTTCAGCTTCTTTTTCATGGAATTTTGCATTTAAAACATTATGTCTGATATTGATCTTATTTAAGAAATTTGACAACTTTTCAGAATTTTCAATAGAAATTGTACCTACTAATACAGGTCTTCCTTGTTCAACTTTTTCCTTAATATCTTGAACAATAGCATCATACTTTTCTTCTTCTGACATATAAATCAAATCTGGAAGATCTTGTCTTTGCATTGGTTTATTTGTTGGAAGAACAACAGTCTTTAAATTATAAATTTGTTGAAATTCATATGCCTCTGTATCAGCAGTACCTGTCATACCTGCCAACTTTTCATACATACGGAAGTAATTTTGGAATGTTATAGACGCTAAAGTCTGATTTTCACTCTGAATCTTTACATGTTCCTTTGCTTCAATTGCCTGATGAATACCTTCTGACCATCTTCTTCCAGGCATTGTTCTACCAGTATGTTCGTCGACTATAACAACTTCACCATCTTTCACAATATAATCAACATTTTTTTCAAATAGAACATGTGCTCTTAATGCAGCCATTACATGATGAAGTAATGAAATATTATTTGAACCAAATAAAGAATCGTTTTCAGATAACAACCCTTTTTGTTGTAAAAGTTCTTCAATATATATTTGACCATTTTCAGTCAAATAAACCTGCTTATTCTTTAAATCAACTGTATAGTGACCATCTCCACGGTATTCTTCAGTATCTTCCTTATCCTGTTTCTTTAAACCACCCATTAAAGAGTCAATAGCAACATATAATTCGGAACTATCTTCTGAAGCACCTGATATAATTAAAGGAGTTCTAGCCTCATCAATTAATACTGAGTCTACTTCGTCTACTAGTGCATAATATAAAGGTTTTTGTACTCTCTGTTCTGGTACATAAGCCATATTATCACGCAAATAATCAAAACCAAATTCATTATTAGTACCATAAGTAACATCACAAGCATAAGCTGCACGCTTTTCATCAGGATTCATCCCTGGAATATTACAACCTACAGTCATTCCTAAAAATTCAAATAAAGGACGACACCAATTACTATCACGACGAGCTAAGTAATCATTTACTGTTACTACATGAACACCTTTTTTAGTTAATGCATTTAAATATACTGGTAATAAAGCTGTTAATGTCTTACCTTCACCTGTTTTCATTTCTGCAATTTGGTTATCATTTAAAACCATACCACCCATTAACTGTACATCATATGGTCTTAATCCCAAAACCCTTTTTGAAGCTTCTCTTATCAAAGCAAAAGCCTCAGGTAATAAATTTTCTAGTTTTTCACCCTTTGCTACTCTTTCTATATACTTTTCTGTATATACTTTAAAATCAGAATCTTGTAATTTTGAAAAATCAGGTTCTAAAGCATTGATTTGCTCAACAATCTTAGATAATCTTTTTACAGTTCTCTCGTTGCTACTACCAAATATTTTTGTAAGTATTGTCTGAAACATTTTATAAATACCAATTTATTAAAATAATAAAATAAAAATTTAAATTAGAAATAATACCATAAATAAATCACAGTATTTTACTAAAAAACAAAAAAAATTGTTTGATAATTTAATATTAGTCTGTGATAAACATTGCAAACTACAATTATATAATTTATATATAAGGTCAATAAAAGGATTTTTAAAGTAGAAAATTTGATTTTTTTAGAAAACAAGTAAATCAGAATATTTTATATAAACTAATTTGGAGCGGGAAACGAGGCTCGAACTCGCGACCCTAACCTTGGCAAGGTTATGCTCTACCAACTGAGCTATTCCCGCTCTGCAAGAAACGGAGTGTATTATATATGTTTTAATTATAATTGCAACATTTTTTTAAAAAAATTTTTAATTATTTTTTTATTAGCTATAATGTTAAAATTATTTTATTACTACTGCAAGGTTAATAATGGCTAAAAATATCAAATTAAGTCATAAACAATTTCGTAATGTCAAAGCTCGTCATTCAAAACTAATTAACAATGCCCATAATTTATCCGAGGATAATACTACCATAAACCAATCCAACTTAGGACCTCTAATGGATGGTACTATTGTAAGTAGATATGGCAAACAAGTTGATGTTGAAGATAATAAAACAAGAATTATTTATCGCTGTTACATAAGAAGAACTATTGAAAGTTTAACAACAGGTGATGCTGTTCTTTTTAGAATAGATATCACAAATAATGAACAACAAAATGGTCTTGTTGAAACAGTAAAACCTAGAACCAGCCTTCTTTCTCGACCTGATTATTATGATGGATTAAAACCAATTGTGGCAAACATTTCAAAAATAATAATAGTTAATGCTAAAGAACCTGAGTTTTCAACAAATATTCTTGACCGCTACCTCATAGCTTGTGCAAAAGCTCAATTATCACCTATCATTATTATTAATAAAGCAGATTTATTTACAGATGATGAAAAAACAGAATTAGAAAAAACTTTAAACGTTTATAAAAACTTAGGATATAAAACATTACTCGTGAGTACCCAAACTCAAGAAGGTATTTCAGAATTACTAAATTTAATAGAGAATGAAAACACTGTTCTTGTGGGGCAATCTGGTGTCGGCAAAACATCTCTATTAAATGTTCTTGTCCCTACAGCTTATGCAAATACTAATGAAATATCTCAAACTTCTGGTTTAGGTCAACATACTACAACTAATACCAAATTATACCATCTTGATAATGGAGGTCTAATAATCGATTCGCCTGGAATTAGAGAATTTGCATTATGGCATCTAACTAATGAAGAAGTAACAAAGAGTTATAAAGAATTTACACCATACATAGGTTGTTGCAAATTCAGAGATTGCAAACATAATGAAAATGAACCAGGATGTGCCATAGTTGACGCTGTTAAAAATGGAAAAATTTCTCAATTTAGATATGACAATTACTTAAAAATCATCGAGTCTATGAGTAATAATAAACCTAGTGTTTATGTAGAACCTGGGAAAAAATACAAAAAATGATAAATATCATTTATGTTATACTATTTAAAACTTAACTAATAAAAGAAAGGATATAACCATCATGGAATTATTAAAGGTTTTACTTCATCATTTAACTCCAAAATACATCCTAACATGTATAGCAGGATTTTTTGCAAACAAAGAAATGGGGGATATAACAACTTCTGCAATTCAATTTTTTGCAAAAAAATATAATGTCAATATGAGAGAGGCTGAAATCGAAGACTTTTATCAATATAAGACTTTTAATGAATTCTTCACCCGCAAATTAAAAAACGGCATAAGACCTATTTATGGTGATAATTCAAATCTTTGTATGCCTGTAGATGGCACTATGGCTGAATTTGGAGATATATCATTTGGAAGATTAATTGCGGCAAAAGGACAGGATTATAGTCTCCGTTCATTACTTGGTGGTTCAGAAGATATAGCTAAAGAATTTAAAGACGGTCAATTTGCTTGTATTTACTTATCACCAACAGATTATCATCGCATACATATGCCTATTACTGGCAAATTAAAAAAAATGATCTTTATTCCTGGTAAATACTATTCCGTAAATCCTACTTATGTAAAACACATCGATGATCTATTCACTAAAAACGAACGCGTTGTTTGTATATTTGACACAGCGTGTGGTCCAATGTCTATGGTTTTAGTTGGTGCTACTATCGTAGGAAGTATTATAACAACATGGGCAGGAACTGTTGCCCCTTCAAAAATAAAAGAAGTTAAAACATGGGACTATGTAGATGGAGTAACTATAAAAAAAGGTGAAGAAATGGGCAGGTTCCAACTAGGATCAACAGTTATTATGACCTTTCCAAAAGATGCTATAAAATTTGCAAACTTTACCACAAACCAAAAGGTAAAAATGGGAAGTCATTTTGCTGACATTGTGAATTATAAATAATACAAATAGAGCAACCTAAAATATCCTTCATAGTATGTAAATAACACTTTTTGTATGTAATTTAAAGTGTTGTTTACATAAAAAAAATCCTTATCACTCTTTAGTAATGCTAAATATATAAAAAAATTAAAAAATAGGTCTTTCTTTAAGCAATAAAATGAGAATTTTTCTTATTTTTTTGTTATCATACGTCATATTCGATAATTATTATTGAAATTCGGAATTTTTCATTAATTAATCATGATTTTTTAGGAGAATAAAGTGGACATAGTTAAGAGCGATGTCGCCATCGTCGGTGCCGGTGGTACTGGTCTTCGTGCTGCTATTGCTGTTGCAGAACAAGACCCAACACTTAAAATTGCCCTAATTTCTAAAGTATACCCTATGCGTAGCCACACAGTGGCAGCAGAAGGTGGTGCTGCAGGGGTAGTGGGTGCAGATGATAGCCTTGAGAAACATTTTGAAGATACAGTTGCTGGTGGTGACTGGTTGTGCGAACAGGATGTAGTTGATTACTTCGTTGCTCACACAACAGAAGAATTGTTCCAATTAGAACATTGGGGTTGCCCATGGAGCCGTAAACCAAACGGTGAAGTTAACGTTAGACGTTTCGGTGGTATGAAAGTGCCTCGCACTTGGTTCGCTGCAGATAAGAGCGGATTCCACATGCTCCACACTTTATTCCAAACTTCTGTAAAATACCCTTCAATTCAAAGATTCGACGAACACTTTGTATTTGATTTATTAGAAGAAGATGGTCAAATAAAAGGCGTTGTAACATACGATATTCAGAATGGCGTATGCCGCACCATCTTAGCTAAGTCTGTTATTATTGCAACTGGAGGTGCTGGTCGTGCTTATAGCTTCAACACTAATGGTGGTATCGTAACAGGTGATGGTATGGCTTTAGCTTATCGTCATGGTGTACCATTACGCGATATGGAATTCGTTCAATATCACCCTACTGGCTTATTAGGTTGTGGTGTATTGATGACTGAAGGTTGTCGTGGTGAAGGTGGTATTCTTGTTAACAAGGATGGTTACCGTTATTTACAGGATTATGGTTTAGGACCTGAAACTCCTGTTGGACAGCCAAAGAACAAGTATATGGAACTTGGTCCGCGTGACCGTGTATCACAAGCATTCTGGAACGAACAGAAAAAAGGTAGAACAATTAAGATGCCTTTAGGTGATGCAGTATACTTAGATTTAAGACATTTAGGTGCTGATTATCTACATGAACGCTTGCCATTAATTTGCGAATTAGCACAAGCTTATGCAGGTGTTGATCCAGCAAAAGATCCTGTACCTATCAGACCTGTAGTTCACTACACAATGGGTGGTATTGAAACTGATGGCAAGACAGCAACTCGTCTACCAGGTTTATACGCTGCTGGTGAATGTGCTTCTGTAGGTATTCACGGTGCAAATCGTTTAGGTTCTAACTCATTAGTTGAAACCATCGTATTTGGTAAGGTAGCAGGTGATGAAGCTGCTAAATACTCAAAGACAGTTAAGTTCGGAAATGAAGCTAATCTTGTAAAACAAGCTGAACAAGCAATCTTAAAAGTTTCTACACTATTTAGTGGTAAGGGAACTGAAAGTTGTTCAAAGATTCGTCACGAAATGGGCGACTCAATGGAAGAAGGTGTTGGTATATATCGTGAAGAAGAATCTATGCAAAAGACTATTGATACTCTTCGTGGTTTACAAGCACGCTACAAGAATATCAAGATCAAAGATACTTCAGGCCGTGTATTTAACACTGAATTCTTAAATGCAATTGAATTAGGTTATACCTTAGATGTTGCTGAATGTATGGCAAATTCTGCGATTAACCGTAAAGAATCTCGTGGTTCTCACCAGCGTCTTGACGGTCCTGATGGTGCATACAAGAAACGTGATGACAAGAACTTCTTAAAACATACTTTAGCATTTAAGAATGGCGATGAAGCTCCGTCAATTAGCTATAGCGATGTTAAAATCACTCACTTCCAACCTGCAGAACGTGTATACGGTGCTGCTGCTGAAGAAGCCGAAAAGAAAAGAAAGGAAATGGAGGCTAATAAATAATGGCTGATAAGACTATGAAAATTACAGTTTCTCGTTATCGTCCAGAAACTGATAGTGAACCACATTTCCAAGAGTTTACTGTTCCTTATATTCATGAAACTTCTTTATTAGAAGCTTTAAACTATATCAAGGATAATCTTGAACCAGAATTAAGCTTCCGTTGGTCATGTCGTATGGCTGTTTGCGGTTCTTGTGGTATGATGGTTAATGGTGTTCCAAAACTAGCTTGTAAGACTTTCTTACGTGACTATGATGAAAATGGTACTATGGTTATTGAACCATTAGCTAACTTCCCTATCGAACGTGACTTAGTTGTTGACCTTTCAGACTTAATCGAAAAAATCGAAAGAATTAAACCTTATATCATTCCATCAAAGGAAAATGAAAATAAACCTTTAACTGAAGGTTATATTCAAACCCCACAACAGATGGAATTATATCGTCAATTCGCTCAATGTATTAACTGTGGTTGTTGTTATGCCGCTTGTCCTCAATATAAGTTAAACAAGGACTTTATAGGACCAGCTGCTTTAACTCTATTATATCGTTATAACATAGACTCTCGCGATGCTGGTGCTCGTGAACGTCTAAAGATTATGAGCCAAGATGAAGGTGTATGGAGTTGTACTTTCGTAGGTTACTGTTCACAGGTTTGTCCTAAACATGTTGACCCTGCTTCAGCTATCCAATTAGGCAAAAAGCAAAGTGCAATTGATTATGTAATCAAAATGTTTAAACCAGGGGAAGAATAATGGATAACAATGTAAAATCTTACCGTAAACCATATGTTCGTCCAGTAAAAGCAAACTGGTGGACTGAAAAGAAGTTCTATGTAGCTTACATGCTAAGAGAAGCAACTTCTGTACTTGGTTTATTTGTAGCACTAGAATTAATGTTTATTATAGCCGCTCCTGTATTGGGTATTAATCCAAGAGCTTTTATAGCAAATCCTGTGATTATACTTTTAAACATTGTTTCATTAGTTGCTGTTTTATATCACGCTTATACATGGTATAACTTAATGCCTAAAGCTGTTCGCGTGTTTATGTCAAACTTACCTGTAATAAGTGCATTAAATACTAAAAATGATCCTACAAAGTTACTACCTGAATCAATGGTTGTATTAGGATTATGGATTGGTACAATTGCATCAAGCGTTGTTATTTTTATTGCATTTTGGTTATTAGGTTAGTAAGGAGGACTAGTAAATGGCTCAAAATCGTGTTTCCGACGAACCAATTTATTGGGGACTCTTCGGCTTTGGTGGAATGGTAATAGGTTTCGCAATGCCAATACTCCTTGTTTTATTAATATTACAAGGTTTTGGTTGTGATTTATTTATTAAAGGATTTTTTGGAGTAATAAGCCATTTTATAACTGCTGGTATTTTATTTGTAATCATATCAGCTACATTATGGCACTGTTTCCACAGAATTTACCATGGTCTGCATGATTTAACTATACACACAACTCGTTTACACCACTATGTTTTATATGGTGCAGCATTCACTTTATCTATAATTGCATTAATTGAATGTTTCGGTATGTGGTATGGTTTAAAATTTTTCTTAAATTATAATTTTTAATATATTACATGCAAAAAATCCTCCTTCGGGAGGATTTTCTTTTTATAAAAGATAATTATTGGTATAATACCTGTCTTTCGACTGAAACACCTATTTAATGGTGAGAGCATTTATTTTTTCTT
>JBJFGR010000085.1:0-48944 GCA_051892875.1 Succinivibrionaceae bacterium | reverse complement strand
TATTTTAGATATTATAAACTATTTATATATTTAATAAAACTGTTATTTACCCCATAACACGTAGAAGTTATAACATAGACAGCATCTATACAAACAGAAAATATGAAAAAACAATTTTTCTAGTGTATCATATGAAAAATTTTTATAATCATATATCGAGGATGCAAAATGCACGATTTATTAAACAAAGATGCCCCTCTATCAAGTACTATTAAATATTTTACTGAAGAGCTAACAGAATTAGGCTTGGATTTAGAATTTTATAATGAATTAAACCCTGGCGTTAACTTATATTCATGTGAATTGCATGATAAAAATAATCCTACAATAATCCATACAAATGGTAAAGGAACCTCAAAAGAAGCTGCTCAAGCTTCGGCTTTAGGTGAAATGGCTGAACGTTTATTAAATCAATCATTTTTTGATGAATATTATTTAGGAAAAGACGTTGCAAATGCTACAGTATCACGATACAAAGATGAAATTTGGGTAAAATACCCTAAATCTTTGTATGAATATAAAAAAAGTAATAAAAAAGGTAATAATAAAGAAACTCTTAACATCTCTAAACTTCTGCACTTATGTGATTACTACATAAACTCCGTAAACTTAAAGGGTAATTTTTTTAAAAACGATAAACAAAGTAATTTTAAGCCAAGCATTGATCATTTTGTATCCGAAGGTTTTTCTGAAGAAGAATTTGAAACATTAAAAAACATAGCCTTACCCAAAGAACTGTTTAACAATAAATTAAAAAATGAATTAGGTCTAACTTTTACTATTCCTTTTACTGATATTTGTACAGGTAATATAGATAGAGGAATTTGTGCTATTCCACTAACAAATGAACACACCCATGAAAAAGCATATTTTCCAGTTAGATATCTAGAAGGTTGTTATTGCACTAATGGTATGTGTGCAGGGAATTCTGAATACGAAGCAAAAGTTCAGGGTTTATCTGAAATTTTTGAAAGATTTATACGAAAATTCTTATATGGACAAATTGAAAAACATGAATTTGATGGATTTATAAATAAAAATAACAAAGCTTTACCATTAATACCTAAAGATTTTATAAGCAACAACTTCCCATCTATTCAAAAAACTATTGATGAATTTTATAATCATGGTTTTTCTGTTAAATGCTATGATGCATCCTTAGGGGGGATTTTTCCTGTTGTACTAGTTCTGGTTACAAAAATAAATTCTGATGAATACAAAATATCACTAGGTTCACATCCTAATATGGGGGTTGCATTAGAAAGGACTCTAACAGAACTCATGCAGGGAGTTGAATGGAATACCATATACTTAAAATCATTTAAAAATCTGCACCAAAAGTTAATAGACAACAACACAATAGACTTTTATGATCCAGATATCGACTACTTTGATGATGACTTCATTGCTGATAAAGAACATGATGATGAAATTTATGACATTGATGATTTCGATGATATCGATGATTGTGAACCAGACTCCGAT
This sequence comes from Succinivibrionaceae bacterium, assembly GCA_051892875.1. Taxonomy (GTDB): domain Bacteria; phylum Pseudomonadota; class Gammaproteobacteria; order Enterobacterales; family Succinivibrionaceae; genus JBJFGR01. The sequence goes on along the minus strand of JBJFGR010000085.1, from coordinate 47,459 downwards.
GATCCAATAATTGATTTTAAAAACTTTATAAAGAATTTTATAGATGATTCAGGTACTATTTCATACACATTTTTTACTAATGATAGTCAATTCAAATTTGTTAATTGGTCATTTGAAGAAAATGATACGAAAAAACAGTACGAGCATTTATTAAAAATTTTACATAAGATCGGTAAAAATCTTTGGTCCTATGATGTTAGTTATAAACACATGCATGCATATAGACTTATAGTTCCTAATTTCTCAGAAATCTATAGATTCAATAAAGATGAATACTACACAGAGATAAGAGATGTTTCTTTAGCTCCTAAATTCTTATCAGGAAAATCTTTTAATAAAAAGGAGTTTAATGATTTTATTGAAATGTTGATTGATATTAATGAACTAACACCTGTCCAAAAATTAGGTCTAATAAATCATAAAACAAATCCATATTATGATTTTAGCATCGATCAACTAGTTGACATTAATATTCTTTCAAGAAAACCTGATTTCTACTTAAAACAAGAAACTAACTGTCTATGTAATGGGAATTACCTATCTTCTGTTATAAACTGCTCAAAACTTATTTATAAACATAACTTCATTTTATCGTGTAATAACAGTGAAGATAACAATGATACAAAAATCTTTAGAAAGATTTTATATACATTTTATAATAAACAATTTATAGAAAAATGTGAAAAGTTTGTGTATAGTGGCAAGCGAATTTCGATATTTTTAGATTTTGGGGCAAATTTTGAGAATTTTCCAGTACAAAATAAATTAATTGAAACTTTTAAAAAGCTAATTTCAATGTAAATAATAGGAAAGATTATCATTTATTTAATAAAATAATATTTTTTTTATTAAATAATAAAAAAATTTTGCATTTAGAATCAAAATATCAAGCTTTTTATCAATTTTAAGTATATAATTTAGAAAGTTGAAGTAGAATAGAAAAATGAGTACAGAAAAAGACACTAGTCCAAGTTGTTTATCACCTGAAGAACTGGCACAGGCCTCAGTTGGTATAACAGAACATAAGACTACTAAACCCTTTAAAAAATGTTTATTAGCAGCTATTAATGCGGGAGCTTTTATCGCATTAGCATTTATGTTTTACACTACATGCTTAGCAGATGGTCATGGAAAATTAGTCGGAGGCTTATGCTTTGCTTTAGGATTAATTCTATGCGTAATTATGGGTGGTGAATTATTTACTTCATCAACTCTTACATTAGTTGCTAAAGCGGAGAAATTAGTAACTTGGAAGCAAGTTCTTAAGAATTGGACAACTGTTTATATTGGTAATCTCATAGGTGGTCTTTTTATCGTATTACTTATGATGCTTGCAAGAGAATATAATGCATTTCATGGTGTTTGGGGCAAAGTTATTTTAGAAACAGCCTCTCACAAATTACACCACATACACACAATAGAACCTGAAACTTTAGAATTTTGGTTAGGATTCATTGAAGCGATGACCGCTGGTATCTTTTGTAATATCATGGTTTGTGGTGCTGTTTGGTTAAGTTTTGCAGGAAAAAGTTTAGCAGATAAAATGTTAGCAATGATATTACCTGTTGGTATGTTTGTAGCTTCAGGTTTTGAACACAGTATTGCTAATATGTTTATGATTCCAGCTGGAATCAGCATAGTGAATTTTGCATCTGACGAATTCTGGCAGACTATAGGACTTGCTAGAGAAAACTTCGCAGATCTAACAACAATTAACTTTATTGTTAAAAACTTAATACCAGTTACTATAGGTAACATTATTGGCGGAGGCCTAATGATTGGCGTATATAATTGGTATATTAATTGTCGCGCTAGCCACAAAAAGGCATAAAGCGTTTAACTACCTAACTAAACCATAGAGGTAAAAAAATGGCAGAACTAAATGAGCTTCAAAAAGTAGCTTGGGAAGGCTTCGCACCAGGAGCTTGGCAAGAATCAATCGATACCCGCGATTTCATTCAAAAGAACTATACACCATATGAAGGTGATGAATCATTCTTGCAACCAGCAACAGAAGCAACAAAGACACTTTGGGAAAAAGTCATGGAAGGCATTAAGATTGAAAACTCAACTCATGCTCCATTAGATTTTGACCCTGATACTCCTTCAACTATCACTTCTCACGCTCCAGGTTACATCGATCAGAATCTAGAACAGATTGTAGGTTTACAGACTGATGCTCCTTTAAAGAGAGCTATTATGCCTTTTGGTGGTATTCGCATGATTCAAACTTCTTGCGAAACCTACGGTAAACCGTTCAACAAAGATGTTGAAAAGATCTTCACTGAATATCGTAAGACTCATAACCAGGGTGTATTTGATGTTTATACTCCTGATATCAGAAATTGTCGTAAGAGTGCAGTATTAACAGGTTTACCTGATGCTTACGGACGTGGTCGTATCATCGGCGATTACCGTCGTATAGCATTATATGGTGTTGATGCTTTGATGGCTGATAAATTCAAGCAATACAATTCATATCAAGCTCAATTAGAACATCCAAAAGATGAAAAAGAATTAGAAGACGTTATTCGCGCTCGCGAAGAAATCAATGACCAATATAAAGCATTAGCTCAATTAAAGAAGATGGCTGCTTCATATGGTTGCGATATTTCAGGGCCTGCAAAGACTGCAAAAGAAGCTTTACAAGCAACTTACTTTGGTTACTTAGCTGCAGTTAAATCTCAAAATGGTGCTGCTATGTCTTACGGACGTACTGCAACATTCCACGATATCTACATTGAACGTGATATAAAGAAAGGTATTTTAACTGAATCACAAGCTCAGGAATTAGTTGACCACATGATCATGAAGTTACGTATGGTTCGTTTCTTACGTACTCCTGAGTATGACTCATTATTCTCAGGTGACCCAATTTGGGCTACTGAATCTTTAGGTGGTATGGGCTTAGACGGTCGTACATTAGTAACACGTACTTCATTCCGTTACTTACATACTCTATACAACATGGGTACTTCTCCTGAACCTAACATGACTATCCTTTGGTCTGAAAAACTTCCAGAAGCTTGGAAGAAGTTCTGTGCAAAAGTTTCTATCGATACATCATCAATTCAATACGAAAACGATGACTTAATGCGTCCAGATTTCAATAGTGATGATTATGCAATTGCATGTTGTGTATCACCTATGGTTATCGGTAAAAGAATGCAATTCTTCGGTGCTCGTGCTAACTTAGCAAAAACTCTTCTATACTCCATCAACGGTGGTGTTGATGAACGTTTAAAGATGCAAGTTGGTCCTAAGACTGATTTACCACAGGGTGAATACTTAGATTTTGATGATGTTATGAAACGTGTTGATAATTTCATGGATTGGTTAGCAACTCAATATGTAACAGCATTAAATATCATTCACTACATGCATGACAAGTATGCTTATGAAGCAATTCAAATGGCATTACATGATCGTGATGTATTCCGTACTATGGCATGTGGTATCGCAGGTCTATCAGTTGCAGCTGACTCATTATCCGCAATCAAGTACGCTAAGGTTAAGGCTGTTCGTGATGAAGATGGTGTTGCTACTAAGTTTGAAATTGAAGGTGATTATCCAAAGTATGGTAATAATGATGATCGCGTTGACTCAATCGCTTGCGATTTAGTAGAACGTTTCATGAAGAAGATTAAGAGTCGTGTAACATACCGTAACGCTGTACCTACTCAGTCAATTTTAACTATTACTTCAAATGTAGTATATGGTAAGAAGACTGGTAATACTCCTGATGGTCGTGAAGGTGGTAAACCATTCGGTCCTGGTGCAAACCCAATGCATGGTCGTGACATTAAGGGTGCTGTTGCTTCATTATCTTCAGTAGCTAAACTTCCATTTACTTATGCTAAGGACGGTATTTCATATACATTCTCTATCGTTCCAGCTGCTTTAGGTAAAGAAGACGCTCAACAAAACAAGAATCTTGTTGGCTTATTAGATGGTTACTTCCATCATGAAGATGCTCACGAAGGTGGTCAGCACTTAAATGTTAACGTATTGAACAGAGATACTTTATTAGATGCTCAAGAACATCCTGAAAAGTATCCTATGTTAACTATTCGTGTAAGTGGTTATGCTGTTCGTTTTAATTCTTTAACAAAAGAACAACAGAACGACGTAATAACTCGTACTTTCACTCAATCTTTATAAAATTGTACAAATATAACTTTTAATAAAAGGGGAGTTTTGCTCCCCTTTCTCTTTTGTTCTGATCATAAGTTACCTATAACACCCACGAATTAGTTTTTTTGTTCCAGTAAAATATCTCCTTCTTTTAAATGGGATACGGATAATTTCTTAAACACATTACTCTTCTAAAATAAAGAAACCACAAAACAAAATATGTTAGAAGCTTATATACCGAACCTAGAAATATCTCTTGCTTTAACAGGTGTGGTATTTGCTGAAGACTGGTTCCCGCAAATTGAGATAGTAAAGCGTTCAGATGAGCTATATAAAGCAACTGTCACAAAAGATGGAAATAGAGTTGCAGAAATAATGAATGACATTCATAATGGACCGCATGTATCAGCACTTAGTTATAACAGTGAAGCAGCACTTTCTTTCTGTGTATTATTTGGGTATACATACTCTACATATAATACTTACAATACTTATAGAGAATTAGATAGTGGAAAATGTTTTATAAATAAGAAATCAGAAATACGCAAAAGATTTATCCTCACGTTATCCAAATGTTTTATTAGTAGCAATCAATTACAATTACAATTACAATTACAATTACAATTACAATACCAAAACCAAGGAACACGAATGTGCTATAGAAGAGTACTGATTTAAATTAAAACTTTGGAGCTTGTTAAAAATTTATGGAAATCAATTTTTATTAAATTTAATTAAAAAAGTAAGGATCTTCTTAGAATTTTTTTTGCTTAAAAACAGCTAAAGAAACCTCTATATGCACTGTAGAAATTCTACCTCTTTTGATCAACTTTTTTCTAATCAAACTATAACTATTCCTCATGGACTAAAGAATTTTTTCAGAAATTTCAATCTACTAAAAAAATATAGGTAAATAAAAATGCTGTTTTAGGATAAAATATATCTTAGTTGGAAAACATAAGATGTATTTTATAAGAAGAGATATATTAGACGTTATAAGGACAAATTTCATGAAGATAGTAGAACAGTAGTCCATGTAGTAGAGTGCTAAAAGATAACAGAGTTCACTATCATATTATCTCCTTTTTTATGATAAAATGCATATAAAACCATACCTTTAAATTTATTAAACAATACGTGAATACCAAATATGTGCAAAACTTTTGTTGTCTTTTTGTTGTCAATATTCTTGTGTTTAGGTTGTACAACTCTTCCCGATGTAGATACTTCTAATAACATAGAATTTGCTAATCACAATAAAATCTTAAAAAATATTCAAGAATATCAAATTAATGGAAAAGTAGCATTTAAGGATGAAAAAAAAAGCTTTACCGCCTATATAAGCTTAGCTGTAATAGATAATAACACCTTCGTACTTTATCTAACATCTATTACTGGTAGCACACTTTTAAAAGTACATAAAAAACAAAATATAACAACTATTACAGATAATGATGGAAATGAATATTCAAATACCGATGTTAATCAATTAGTAAAAAGATTAACAGGATTTAGTATACCTTGTTCTGAATTACCCCTAATTCTAAAAGGTGAAATAATAAATGATAATATAGAATCATTAACATTAAATGATTTTGGCTTACCAAAATCCCTTGTTATTAAAAATTTTTTAGTTAACTACACAAAATACACAGAACTTTCTGTTAACAAATTAAGTGAACGTACCCAAAAACTAATACCAAATAAAAAAACAATTGTACTACCCCAAAAAATTGAAGTTCAAAATGAAACAATAAAAATGAGGATAAATTTAAACAAATGGGAACTATAACAACTTGGCCATCACCTGCAAAAATTAATTTATTTTTACATATAAATGGAAAACGATCTGATGGTTATCATGAGTTACAAACAATATTCTATATCCTAAATAAAGGAGATGAATTAACATTTGAAACCCATGACGATTCTAATACAGAAATTAACATTCTTCCAGATCTCGGTTTTCCCAAAGAAGAAAATATTGTATACAAAGCAATTCTAGCTCTTCGTGAATACACTAGAATACAAAAAGGTATCACTGTTACAATCAATAAAAAAATCCCCATGGGAGGTGGCTTAGGTGGTGGTTCCTCAAATGCTGCCACTACTCTTGTAGCATTAAATTGTATTTGGAATCTTGGACTTTCAGATGATATTTTAGCAACAATAGGCAGAAAATTAGGTGCTGATGTTCCTGTTTTTGTAAAAGGTCACAGTGCATTTGCTGAAGGTGTTGGGGAAATATTAGAACCAGTTGATGTACCTAATAAATACTTTTTAGTTGTAACTCCTGATAATACTCACATATCAACAAAAGAAATTTTTACAAATTCTGATTTACCTAGAAACACACCTAAAATCAATAAAAATAACTCGTCATTTGAAAATACCCATAATGATTGTGAAAAATTAGTGAAAAATTTAAATTCAAATGTTGCAAAAACCTTGTCATGGTTGCTAAAATACGCACCATCAAGAATGACTGGAACTGGTGCTTCTTGTTTCGGAATTTTTGATGATGAAAAATCTGCCATGATGGCGTATAATGATATGCCGAATGACATACATGGTTTTGTAGCTCAAGCTTGTGCGATTTCACCACTCAAGACTTTTGCTCATAACTATATCCAAACCCTTTAAATACCAGAGGTTATTAACGTGCCAGATATGAAGATATTTGCAGGTAACGGAACTCCTGTTCTTGCTCAAAAAATCGCAGATAGATTATTTACAAAGTTAGGTAATGCCACAGTTGGTCGCTTTAGCGATGGCGAAATTTGTGTTCAAATTAACGAAAACGTTCGTGGCGGTGATATTTTTATCATTCAATCAACATGTGCCCCGACTAATGACAATTTAATGGAATTAATCGTTATGATCGATGCTATGCGTCGTGCATCTGCTGGTCGTATAACTGCAGTTATTCCATATTTTGGTTATGCTAGACAAGATCGTCGTTTACGTTCTGCTCGTGTACCTATTACAGCTAAGGTTGTTGCTGATTTATTATCAAGTGTAGGTGTAGATCGTGTATTAACAGTTGATTTACATGCAGAACAAATTCAAGGTTTCTTTGATGTCCCAGTTGATAACTGCTTTGGTAGTCCTATCCTTGTAGATGATATGAAGAACCATAACTTTGAAAACCCTGTAGTAGTTTCTCCAGATATAGGTGGAGTTGTTCGTGCTCGTGCTATTGCAAAGTTATTAGACGATACTGATATTGCAATTATCGATAAGAGACGTCCTCGTCCAAATGTTTCTGAAGTGATGCATTTAATCGGTGACGTTGAAGGCAGAGATTGTATTATCGTTGACGATATGATCGATACAGGTGGTACTTTATGTAAGGCATCAGATGCATTAAAGGATCGTGGTGCAAAGAGAGTATTTGCTTATGCTACTCACCCTGTATTATCAGGTCCTGCATTAAAGAACTTCTCTGAATCAAGCTTAGATGAAGTAGTTGTAACAGATTCAATACCTCTATCAGAAGAAATGAAGGCTACTGGTAAAGTACGCGTTCTTTCATTATCTCCAATGTTAGCAGAAGCTATTCGCAGAATTTCTAACGAAGAATCAATTTCTGCAATGTTTGAAGCTTAATATTTTTATATTAAAAAGGTCTATTTCTAAATTTAAAAATAGACCTTTTATTATATTATGTTTATCTAAATTTTTATATTATTTTTGAGCAAAAGCTTTTAATAGTTTATCTTGAATACCATTAAATCCCCCATTACTCATCACTAAAACAACATCTCCAGGATTGGTAGCTGAAACTATATCAGCAATCATTCTCTCAAAATCATGACAAACATTAAACTTATGTCCATTCTGTAATTCGTCTGTATTCCATTTTAATCCACTTGGTGCATACATAAATACCGTGGATGCTAAATCTAATGAATTTACCAATTGCTCCCTATTAACCCCCATTTTCATGGTATTTGAACGGGGCTCAAATACAGCAATTATTTTTTTATCACTACCAATTTTCTTTTGTAGTCCATCTAAAGTTGTTTTTATAGCTGTTGGATGATGAGCAAAATCGTCGTAAATAGCAATATTATTTACAACTCCTTTTAGTTCCATACGACGCTTTGGCATAACAAACTTTCCTAATGCTTCAATTGAAAGCTCTGGTGCTATTCCAATATATTTTGCAGCTTCTATGGCCATCAATGCATTATATACATTATGAATACCTATACTACTCCATAAAACTGTTCCGATAACATGATTATCCTTGTCTATAACCTTAAAAGCACTACCATCCTCATTTACTAGTTCATAATGCAAATCTGAATCTTTAGAACCTATTTTAACAAGATTAGACCAGTACCCCATTTTTATAACATCATCTATAGCTTGGTCATTCGCTGGAATTATAACCTCTCCCTTGCCTGGAATAATACGAACCAAATGATGAAACTGTTTTTTTATAGCATCAATATTTTCAAAAATATCTGCGTGATCATATTCCAAATTATTTAAAATTTGTACATATGGTTTATAATGAACAAATTTTGAACGTTTATCAAAAAATGCACAATCATACTCATCAGATTCAATTACAAAGTAATCACTATCTGTATATCTTGCTGATATCCCAAAGTTTCCTGTTACCCCTCCAATTAAAAAACTTGGATTTAATTTTGCATACTCTAATATCCAGGCAATCATGCTAGATGTTGAAGTTTTTCCATGAGTACCTGCTACACCTATTACCTTCTTTTTATTTAATACATGATTTTCTAACCATTCTGGTCCTGATGTAAATGGTAAATTATTGTTTAACATATACTCAATGCAAGGAATACCTCTTTTCATTGCATTTCCAACAACTATTAAATCTGGTTTCAAATCTATTAATTGACCTTCTTCATATCCTTCAATTATTTCAATACCACAATTTTTTAACATTGTACTCATTGGAGGATATACATTAGCATCACTACCAGTAACCTTATACCCTAACTGCTTTGCAATTACTGCAATTCCCCCCATAAAAGTACCACAAATTCCAAGAATATGAATATGCATCAAAACCTCCAAAATAAATTACTTAAAATTGTTATCTAAACATAATTCGTCAATAATATTTTATTACAAATCACAAAAAATAATTATAATTTAAATTAAAATTTCAATATAAAATAAATAATGTATATCTATTCAAGATTTTGATTTTTCGGGGTTATTATGAAAAAATTACTACTATCTTTATTCTTATCTTTATCAGTTGTTTTAATTTCAGCTTGTTCATCAAAAGTAAGTTCTTCACCTATTAGTTATGTCTCATCAACAAATTACTCTACTAAAGTAATGGAAAAATGTATTATAGATGCAATTAATGAGAGAAATTGGATAATTTTGGAAAAAAGCTTAAACAGCATTAAAACTGCTTATAAGAAGAGTGATAAAGTATTTTTGGAAGTTTCTATTAATTACACAAACAATAGCTACACTATAAACTACTTAAATAGTTCTGGTCTAAAATATAAAAAAGGAAAAATCAGCAAAAAATATGTTCAATGGACAACAAACTTAAACAAAGAAATACAATTAAATCTTAATAACGCCAAGAATTTATAAATAAATTAACTTAAATAATAAGGATAAGGCATCTCTAAGATGCCTTTTTTCTCAACAAAAATGTAATTTATAAACTTGATGAAAAAAATAAGCTTTTCGTATATAATTTCAAAAAATTTATTTTTTAACATTTTTATTAAAGGAATCTAAAATGATTTTAGAAAATATCCCTGCTGGTAAAGAACTTCCTGAAGATCTTTATGCGGTTATCGAAATCCCTCAGAATGCAGACCCTATTAAATACGAAGTTGATAAGGCTTCAGGTGCTGTATTTGTAGATCGTTTCATGGCTACACCTATGTTTTATCCATGTAACTATGGTTTCATCAATCACTCATTATCATTAGATGGTGACCCTATTGATGTATTAATTCCTACTCCATATCCTTTATTACCTGGTTCTGTAATTCGTTGCCGTCCAGTAGCTATGTTAAAAATGACTGACGAATCTGGTGTTGATACAAAGATTATTGCTGTACCACATAGCAAGTTAACAAAGATCTATGAAAATATCAAAGACGTTGAAGATTTACCTGAATTATTAAAAGGTCAAATCAAGCATTTCTTTGAACACTACAAAGAACTAGAAGCTGGTAAGTGGGTAAAAGTTGATGGCTGGGAAAATAAGGCTGCAGCTATTGCTGAAATTGAAGCTTCTATTAAACGTTACAACGAATCAAAGTAAAAAGTAATATATTAAGCTTTATAAAAATATGTTACTACATATAATTATATAACTTTAATAATTATATAGCTTTATGAATAAAAATCCTCAGTCTCCTGAGGATTTTTTATTCAAAATTATTAACAGAAAAAATAAAAATATTCTTTCAATATTTTTATTCACAATCTAAATACTGTTGCATAGCTCTGCTATAATGAGCTTTATAACCATCTTCAGTCTTTTCAATTGCGTATATAGGTATATTATGCTCATTTGCATACACTAACGCTTTTTCATAACCCATTACCATGAATCCAGTATCTAAAGCATCTGTGTATAACGCGGTTTTTCCAATAACTGTTACAGAAACAGTATTATGTTTTATAGGCGCTCCTGTCTTTGGATCAATAATATGTGATATTCTATTACCTTTTTCATCTTCTTGATAATTACGATAACTACCAGATGTAGAAATAGCATTTCCTTTTGTACACACATTTATTTCAACATTTCGACCTACATTCACATCATTTGATGGTGATTCTAGAGCAACAACCCAATCTGTTCCTCGACTATTAACTCCCTTTGTTCTTATGGCGCCAGCAACAGAAACCATATAATTTTGGATTCCCTTTTCATCCATTAAATCAGCTAATTTATCAGCTCCATAACCTTCGCCTACAGTTGCAAGATCAATTTCTATATTTGGGTTATCTTTTCTCATTGTTACTATATTTGAATTATATTCTATATATATCTTATCCTGGCCTAAATTAGATTTTGCATTTTCTATCTGCTCTTCAGAAGGCTTGGAGTTAGTTCTTTTAGCACCAAATCCCCACAAATTTACTAAAGGACTTATTGTTATATCTGAATAATTACCTGTAAGCTTTCCTAATCTAATACTAGTTAAAACTACATCTGCTATATTTTCATTGATAACAAACTTGTCAGTCGAACGCATAGCGTTAAATTTTGATAAAGGTGTATTTTTATCATATAAAGAAATATCATTTACTATACTATTTAAAACACTATCAGCATCATAACGTAACTTATCAGCTCCGCCTGGATAATCTCCAACAACAGTAATGTTATAAAAAGTCCCCATGGTCTTACCACCAACTTTTACATCATCTTTAGGAGCTATATCAAAATTACAAGCAGATAAAGAAAAAACTACATTTGAAAATAAGATACTTTTTAAAATTAATGAAAAAATATTTTTCATTCCAACCCCAATAATACAACTGTTTATCTAATAAAAATTATTTAAAATTTTTTATATTTAAATTATTTGTTATTACTTTCTTCAGACGATTTACCTGTAATTTCAGCAATCTTGTTTTTAATTCTTCTTTTAAAACATGGTTTTTCACATGAACAAACTTTTTCAACGCCAACATTAGCCAATCCACCACATGAACCATTTATAACTTTCTTTTGCACTATATAACCAATAGCAGCTAATAGAAAAAAGAGCAAAAAACCAATTAATGTATAGATAAATAACATCATCTATTAAAATTCCTCCAAAAGAACGACTGCTATATTTTATCATAAACGAGAGTTATATCCCAAAAATTCAATAATCTTTTTTTTAATTATTCTTTTTATTAAAGTTCTAAAATATGTTTGTTTTTGATAAAATAGACGCCAAATTTTTTATATTTCTACTAAGGCATCATCATGCGTACAAGTAAATTTTTATTATCAACATTAAAAGAAACACCTGCTGAAGCATCCGTTACAAGTCATCAACTTATGCTACGTGCAGGCTTAATAAGACAACTTGCTTCTGGTTTATATATATGGTTACCAACTGGTCAAAGAGTTTTACAAAAAGTAATCAATATAGTTCGCGAAGAATTAAACAAATCAGGTTGCCTTGAAATTAATATGCCAGTAATTCAACCTTTAGAATTATGGGAAGAATCAGGCAGAGCAGAAAAATATGGTCCTGAATTGTGTCGTTTTAAAGATCGTAAAGAAAACGATTTTGTTTTAGGTCCAACTCATGAAGAAGTAGTTACATATTTAGCACGATACGAAATTAAGAGTTATAAACAATTACCAATGAATCTTTACCAGATTCAAACAAAGTTCCGAGATGAAGTTCGACCTCGCTTTGGTGTTATGAGAGGTCGTGAGTTTTTAATGAAAGATGGTTATTCATTCCATTTATCAAAAGAAAGTTTACGAGATACATACAATATTATGTATCAAACATATTGCAATATTTTTGATAGACTCGGTTTAACATATCGCCCAGTTGAAGCAGATACTGGCTCAATAGGTGGTAATCACTCTCATGAATTCCAAGTTCTTGCTGATGCAGGTGAAGATATAATAGCATTCTCAACAGAATCAAATTATGCAGCAAATATTGAAATGGCAGAAGCTGTTATGCCTAACATCGAACGCCAAGCACCTACTAGGGAAATTGAAAAAATATCTACACCAAATTGTCGCAGTGTTGAAGATGTAGCTCAATTCTTAAATATTCCAAACAAAATAGTTTCTAAATCATTAATTGTTCACGGTACAGATGAAAACAACAATGACACATTAGTAATGATTGTATTACGTGGTGACCATGAACTTAATGAAGTAAAAGCTGAAAAGTTATCAGGTATCGTAAAACCTTTAGTTTTTGCAACAGAAGAAGAAATTAAAGCGTTTACAGGTGCAACTCCTGGGTCTTTAGGTCCTGTTGGTTTCAAAGGAAGAATTATTGTCGATAGATCTGCTTCTGTTTTATCAGATTTCTACTGCGGTGCTAATGAAACAGGATTCCACTTAGGTGGTGTAAATTGGGATCGTGATGTACCAACATACGAAATTCAAGACATACGTTGTGTAGTTGCAGGAGATCCTAGTCCAGACGGCAAAGGAACTTTAGTATTAAAACATGGTATAGAGGTTGGTCAAGTATTCGAACTTGGTACAAAATACTCAGAAGCTATGAATTGCAGAGTATTAAATGAAGCTGGTGAAAATATTCCAATGGAAATGGGATGTTATGGTATTGGTGTTACCCGTGTAATTGCAGCTGCTATCGAACAAAACCACGATGACAGAGGTATTTTATGGCCAAAATCTATGGCACCGTTCCAAATTGCTATAGTTCCAATAAACTATCAAAAGAGTGAAACAGTTGCAAAAGCAGCTGATAACCTTTATGAAGAGTTAATTGCTCAAGGTTATGAAGTTATTATGGATGACCGCAAAGAACGCCCTGGTGTTATGTTTGCAGACATGGAACTAATTGGCGTTCCTCATATTATCATTCTAGGCGAAAAAGCACTAGCTGAAGGCCTTGCAGAATATGAAAATAGAGCAACTCAAGAAAAGCAGAAACTTCCTCTAGCTGATATTGTTAGTCTAGTGAAAACAACATTGGCTCAATAATAGAACGCTTACATAACAGCTAGTAAATATTTATGTTTAAGATTCCTTGAGTAACCTCAAGGAATCTTTTTTTATGAACTCAGGATAGGATAACTAAGTATTTATAGTTCCCTATCACAAAGGGGTAGATGGAGTTTACACACAAGAGAGTTCACTCTCTCAATTACCTCTAACAAAGGAGCGAATGGAAAAGTTGATTTTTAAGAGTTAAATCACAGTTTACACAAAATAGTATTTACTCCCAATAATTATTATACCACCTCAATATAGCACTACTCTCTGACCAAGTTCTTCATCTGTTGGTGCGGGAACTTGTATTATACCACCTCAATATAGCACTACTCTCAGACAATATCAAATTCAAAATCAAATACACTTGTATTATACCACCTCAATATAGCACTACTCTCAGACAATATTCAAATTCTGTAGATAGGTATTTATGTATTATACCACCTCAATATAGCACTACTCTCAGACAAATTCAAAAAGGTTTAGGTGTAGGTCATGGTATTATACCACCTCAATATAGCACTACTCTCAGACGTGTATGGTTTAATGAAACTTTTTCACATAGTATTATACCACCTCAATATAGCACTACTCTCAGACATACTGAGTTATTTAGAAGACAGAAGAAGAGTATTATACCACCTCAATATAGCACTACTCTCAGACCGTATTGTAGTTCCACGCATTCCTTTATGCGTATTATACCACCTCAATATAGCACTACTCTCAGACGCGACAAAGCTCAATCAGTTCTTAAGAATCGTATTATACCACCTCAATATAGCACTACTCTCAGACGAGTTTCTATAATGTGATTTAGTTGCTTATGTATTATACCACCTCAATATAGCACTACTCTCAGACTCTTTCGATAAGTTATCAGGTAAAATATCAGGTATTATACCACCTCAATATAGCACTACTCTCAGACTGCAGGTTATGAATGCAATTATGTTCAAAGGTATTATACCACCTCAATATAGCACTACTCTCAGACTCCTTCCTGCTAGTTGCTGAGCTTCCTCTGGTATTATACCACCTCAATATAGCACTACTCTCAGACTATACTTTAGCCCCACTTTAGCCCCCTTTTGTATTATACCACCTCAATATAGCACTACTCTCAGACTAAAGCAACATCTTAACAGCGGGTATCAGAGTATTATACCACCTCAATATAGCACTACTCTCAGACACTGCATCAGGCGTTGAAATTCTAAAGAGTGTATTATACCACCTCAATATAGCACTACTCTCAGACAGCGTTTGTAAACATAAGCAAAGCAACTTGGTATTATACCACCTCAATATAGCACTACTCTCAGACAATTGAAATTACTTGTATATTGCATTTAATGTATTATACCACCTCAATATAGCACTACTCTCAGACACTTATTAACTAATACTTGCATTTCTTTTTGTATTATACCACCTCAATATAGCACTACTCTCAGACGTTATAGTATCTAAGCCAACGCAAATACCTGTATTATACCACCTCAATATAGCACTACTCTCAGACACTGATAAGTTGTATGAAAGTATGAGTGTTGTATTATACCACCTCAATATAGCACTACTCTCAGACCGATAAGAAAGCAACTTGTAAAGATTGTTGGTATTATACCACCTCAATATAGCACTACTCTCAGACTAGAGAAGTTAGTAATTATGCTTGGGAAAAGTATTATACCACCTCAATATAGCACTACTCTCAGACAAACCAGAATAAAATCTACTAATAATCGAAGTATTATACCACCTCAATATAGCACTACTCTCAGACATCCTTATTAAGTGGGGGAGATTATCCCCAGTATTATACCACCTCAATATAGCACTACTCTCAGACAATATGAAGCTGATGAGTATGAGTATGACTGTATTATACCACCTCAATATAGCACTACTCTCAGACCTTGAATTTGCCATTTTTTAATTTCTCCTAGTATTATACCACCTCAATATAGCACTACTCTCAGACCTACGCCTTTTTCGAATTTTCTCTCGAACAGTATTATACCACCTCAATATAGCACTACTCTCAGACGGTACTTAGTGCCTACGTTGTAATACCATGGTATTATACCACCTCAATATAGCACTACTCTCAGACTTTGCTTTTGCGATAGAAGTTTTTATTTCAGTATTATACCACCTCAATATAGCACTACTCTCAGACTTACTGTTAGGACAACACGATTGTAAAGAGTATTATACCACCTCAATATAGCACTACTCTCAGACGCAAGTTTCTTGATACTATCTTCACGTTAGGTATTATACCACCTCAATATAGCACTACTCTCAGACGTTCAAAACAAAGGCTGAGTGTGAATCTTTGTATTATACCACCTCAATATAGCACTACTCTCAGACACGATTTATACACATTGCCCTCTTTGTCTTGTATTATACCACCTCAATATAGCACTACTCTCAGACACGTCAGCCATTATGTGCAATACATTACGGGTATTATACCACCTCAATATAGCACTACTCTCAGACAAAAATAACGGAATTACTGTTTAGTTTCGTGTATTATACCACCTCAATATAGCACTACTCTCAGACTATTGTGCTATATTACCATCAATAGCTTCAGTATTATACCACCTCAATATAGCACTACTCTCAGACTTCTAAAAATATTAAATTATCAAGTGATTTGTATTATACCACCTCAATATAGCACTACTCTCAGACTAGTTGTATATCTATGATAACCATCTACTAGTATTATACCACCTCAATATAGCACTACTCTCAGACGAGCTAGACCATAAATAAATCTAGGGTCTTGTATTATACCACCTCAATATAGCACTACTCTCAGACGTCCATGCTTTTGCTCTACCCATTGCAATTGTATTATACCACCTCAATATAGCACTACTCTCAGACACGAACTAATACCTTGTGGATTAGAAAAAGGTATTATACCACCTCAATATAGCACTACTCTCAGACACAACGTCAGCTGTTAATTTACCCTCACTAGTATTATACCACCTCAATATAGCACTACTCTCAGACTCAAGCATAAGTGTGTAATCTTTTAGATTTGTATTATACCACCTCAATATAGCACTACTCTCAGACATGGAGTATATCAAATATCTAATTTAGGAAGTATTATACCACCTCAATATAGCACTACTCTCAGACATTGGAACAGCTAAAACGTTATACACTGGTGTATTATACCACCTCAATATAGCACTACTCTCAGACCAACGTTTCTTTTCTTCACGAATAATTGGAGTATTATACCACCTCAATATAGCACTACTCTCAGACATGATGGTGCAAGTTTAACTGAAACAAGTTGTATTATACCACCTCAATATAGCACTACTCTCAGACAATGAAGAGCGATCACCGTTAAAATAAGTAGTATTATACCACCTCAATATAGCACTACTCTCAGACAATGCATTCTTTCTAAGTTCTAAATCTCTTTGTATTATACCACCTCAATATAGCACTACTCTCAGACAGGTCTCATACCAATAACAAGATCCATGTCTAAAATATAATGCCAATAAAAACTCAAGATAGTCCACAGGGATATATTCCTTTGACAAGTACCGCATCAGAATTAATGCAGTATATATAAAATCAAATATTAGATGGCGAACACTCGCCGCCATAAAGACTTATGGCATTTTGTAAAAAATTTATCTGAACTCGTAGTGCTTGTTCATGATATAAAATTAATAATCATAAATCAATACTTTTATAAGAATTTATGTTTATTATGTGATAACACACAAATCTTGGTCTACAATATAAAGTTTTTCATCTAAATAACTTTTTGTTAAACAACTACTTTCAATAATTAACAAATTACAATCCTTACTATTACAGTATCTATTAAAACTCAATATTTGTTCTTCATTCAAAAATTCTTTCAAAAAAGCAACTATCAAAAGTTTTACAGGCATCAATTCAATAATGACATCCAAGTAATCACATAGCTTTTCGATAAGACAAATTCTATCGTTATTGCTTATACGTAAATTCGCTAACTTAACAATTAATGCTTCAGATACCTCTGAATCATAATCTAGATTAAGTCCTGAATAATCTTTAAAATCCTCAATGATATTTGTAACCCCTGTCTCTATCATTGATTTATTGTCTATTTGAGAACTATCTGTTAAATACATGCCTAATTTTTTAGTAATCATGTTCATTACAAGCTTTGTATTCAAATCAATATTAGTTAAGTCAAAAATAGCATTTACATATTTTGATAGTGATTTAGCTTGTCCATCAATTGTAAAACTAAATACATCATACTCACCCTTATCTATTTGTCCTCGTAATTCACTAATGAATTTGTACAAAAATTCTTTATTTTCAATTACCAATGTCAAATATTTATCCTGTGGAATAACAATGTCAGAAGAAATATCATATCTTACTAATCGGATATCTTTCATTTAATCAATCCTCAAATATGGTTACTCTATCAGTAGTATTTAATATATTAGTATTATTTGAACCACTAATAAATTCAATTTCACTAAACTGTCTCTCTGTTATTTCCAATATTGATACTTTACCTTCTTCAGGTTTAATCTTTTTTATTCGAGCTCTAATCTGCTGTGAAACGGTCCTATTAATAGCTAATTTGACATATATTGAAAACTGAAACATATAAAAACCCTCTTTGAGAAGTTGTTTATGAAACTGTCTGTATATTCTTTTTTCTTTTGCTGTTTCCATCGGCAAATCAAACATCAGTATCAATCTCATATATCTATAGCTCATTTGATCTTCACTTATCTATTATTTCTTCTCTAAAAAATTGAATATCACATATGCACGAAGTTTCAGAATTTAAATATTTCAAAACTTTTCTTGTGTATAAACGAATGGCATAAACCAGATTTTGAAGTTCATTATCTATAAGAACTTTTCTATTCAATATATTTATCATATAATGTTTAAAATTATTTTCTTCCGATACGGGCATATCATATACATGAAGATCTACTAAAGGACGAAATGGTTCCATCAAATCACAAGCTAAGTTATATGAATTCTCTTGCCCTCTATGCCAAATTCCTAACTCTGTCAAATAACCACAAGCAACAATTTCACGCGAAAAACATGCTAATAAAATTGAGTATCCATAATTTAATGCTGAATTTTCTATATTGTTGCTTTTAGACCTAGAAAAATAATCCCCAAACAAAGCTGCAAAATAACATTTTGCTGCGATAGCCTCCATATTATCCGAATCACCAAGCAAAACCCGCTCACGATATTGTAAAAGAGCTGTCTCAGCATCTTTTTTATTAACTTGATTTAAAACAAAAGCCTGTTGTTTAATTTTTTCCTTAACAATCTTTTGCCAACATGTTTTCTTCAGTTCGACATTCCAATCAAATTGATTATTAATTTTTCTTGTTGAATTATAATGAAAACTAATAGGTAAACACATACTATGAGGAAGATGAGCAGAATCACAAAAAATAACATTTACACCAGCACTTATTAAATCTGCCATTAGTGTAGAGGTCAATGACACCGCTGTAGATTCTATAATAAGATTCTCTATTTCTTGAATATAAACCCTCGTTTCCTCTATTGTTCTGATTACTAAATAACCAAGACGGGATTCAAGCTTACACCTTTTATTGATAACGATCGTTCTGAATCCCGCCATAAAAATACCTCTGTTAATCAATCAAAGAAATCACGTTTTCAAACAATCCTGATGGAGAATAAGTTACCAATGACACTTTTTGTTTTGGCTTTGCTTGATTCCATTTACAATTATCATTCGGTGCTCCTCCTATAGCATCTGCGTGACAAATCGATGATGAATGATTTATGTTTTTTAACATCTCATTCAATATTTCTATTCTCTTAAACAATTCCAAATTCTTAAATATATCAAATGAAACACTTCCATCTTTTATCTTCTTGGCAAAAGTATAGTTTGCATAAAATTTCTTCTTCAGTTGTTCTAATATTGCTTCAAATAAACATTCTGTATCTTTCTCTGATATATTTTCAATGACGATATTCTTCTTTTCCTCTTCTTTTTTAACAGACTGCAACTTAGACATATTTTTAACCACAGCACGAACAAGTTTTATAATTTTTGGAGACGGATACCACTGACAAGTAGTTATACAGTCCAAATTACCCGATCTAACATAATAACGGCAACTTTCTATTTCTAAGGTATGATCTATTAAAATTTTTGGATATACAATTCGAATTTCTTCTAAATTAACATTTATCCCATTATATGCACAAACTTGTTCTAGATATTCTTTTTCATCCTTATATTGTCTGATTGCCAATCTCACAGGAACTTTACAAAATTCTCTTACTACTTTTGTTAAGGATTTTCTTTTCTGCTTATACTCTACTAAACAAAGATGTGAAGTTGTGTCTGATCTATAACCACCGTATTTTTTCGGATCTAGTTTTTCCTTCAAAGGAATTAATCCTGAAGCAGAACCACTTACACTCCCCTTAATATGAATTGTCTCATCATAAAATGCACCAGTAATCTCATGTGGCATTTTGGTAATAACAAACTTATTAACATAATACTCATTACATTTTATTGTATATGACTTTATTTTCTCAATGTAGTCATTTATCCAAACAACATCTTTAGTATAACTCTTCAAGTATTTGGATTTAAAAAGACACCTAGTAGTCAAACTAACCAAATCTACATTCTTGCCATTATTTTGATTTTCTTCAACTATAGACTTTTTGAATTCTGTAAAATCTTTGGTCCATAAATTCTCAAACTTTTTATTTTCATTTGTTCCAGGTAGTTCTTTAAATATTTCACTCCATACATTACCAACAACAATATTCAAATAAGCATCGTGAGCATGATGAATATCATTAATATTCCTGCATTTCAAAATATCATACATTTGCCTAAATTTTGAAACATGCTGAGCTTTAGAATACACTATTTCTGTTTTTGTACCCCCTATCATATTGAACATTTTATCCAATAACATGCACACTGACTTAACAGCCTGATTAGTAGAAACCAACTGACGATTATTAAACCCTGAAATTTCCACATCGCTCAACGAAGATGAAGAAATAAGTCGATCATATTTCTTAGAATCTAACAATTTATTATTCTTCAAAAAATCCCAATATGATTTCATTTTTTCACGTATATCAGAGGATAACGGATAATCATCTCTTTTATTAGCGTTAGCAGAACGAAGAACCAAAACACGATTTGAAATACTGTCATCTATAACCTTACTTTGAGGATATATATGATCAATATCGTACATTCCGCTTCCGCTAACAACCTTGTCAAAATCTAAAGTATCACCTGTATACATACATTTACCAAGTTGCATAAAATACAGAAAAATTCTGTCACTTCGCATTTGATCTTTTGTTACTCTTTCATTCAATTGCGATAGTAGTTCCTTATCAATATTTTTAGCCTCTCTGTACAATTTTTGAACTTGTTCTAAACGAGATGACTGCAACTTATTTTTCTTCTTAACATCTTCTGCTCTTGTAACTTCCACAAAAACTTTTTTAGGAAATACTTTGTTGATCCTAACTAAATCTTTAACAATCAAAATAGTCTGCCAAATTGAACGTTTAACGATCGGTGAACAATATAGTTCTTTCACATCATCATAAGTAACATAATAATCTTCTTCGAATTGTGAGTTATAACGTTTTATTTCTTCTAAAAATAAACTCTTACCCCATTCATTACGTTCCTTACTTGACTCAAAATTAGTGGCATTAAGAATTTCCATGAGATTTAAACACTTCTCATTTAAAAGATCCATAATGGAGTATTCTCTTGCTCTATAATTTATTTTAATGCCTATAAGGAATTTTTCAGATAATCTTCCCCATCCTGAAAAATTTAGTCTACTGAATTTTTCTATCTGTTCATTAGTCAAAAGGTGACCGAATTCCTTCTTTATCCTCTGACGAACAGCTTCTTTTTCAGAAGAAAAAACAGTATGCCACTTAATAATATTTTCACACATTGCATATTGTTCAGGATGAAGATCTTGGTTAAATGATATTCCAAGTATATTTTTACACGTAATATATGAAGACAGTGATGAGTTAAAAACTGTATCCAATTCGTTATCCATTGACAACCTATCTTCTTTTTCTAATTTTTTAACATCATTTTTAAGATAGTTTTCTATACGTTTCTTTGTCAACGATGATTCTTTCTGACATATTCCATTAAAAATAATTTTTTTTAATTCAGGGGTAATTCTGTTACCATTAACCTTTAGATTATTAATGTCCTGAAGTAACATAAATTTTTGGTAAAGAAGACTCTGTTTCGGCAAAACTGTTTCATTTTTAAGGTAAGTACACTTTGAGAGCATTCTTGAAATAAATATTTCACCTGATGCAAATTTATCTACTTCAACATCAAAGTTCCATGGTGTTATTATGGTGTTGCTATTAGGTGTTTTCCTCTTTACCCATGCAAAATCATTATCTTTATCTGATAACGGACCAACATAATACGGAATTCTAAAAGTAATAAGTTTGAGAATTTTATCTATTGTTTCTTCAGTTAATAAATTATGAAAATTGCTCTGTTGCTTACGCAAAATTTTTTCTAATTCATAGGCTACAAGCTGATTAGGAATATACGCATTGTCTATTGTTCTAAGTTTTTGACAAAATACCCCTTCACCTACCCGCGATTCTATGTATTTAAACTCTTCTGAGTCTCTTGTATCATCAGAAAGAGATTTATTGTTTAGAATATTCTTTTTTATATAATCAAGAAATTCAGTATAAGATGCAGTCTTAGCCGAATTACAAGACTTTTTAAGAGCTTCAATACATTTTTTATCATGAGATACTGTTTTCTTATTGCTAACAATCGAACTCTGAACGTAATGAACATATGTGGCATCGTTTCCAAATTTTGATTTGTTATTCCACCTGAACATTTTGCTGTATTCATTAGGTATATTTTTTCTTACAAAAGACTTTAAAACGCTTAAATCTTCCTTGTGTTGATCATACCTCTTTACTTGTGCTTCAGATATCGTTTTAGCACCATTAAGAATTATATTTAGATTAATAGCATCATATAATCGTTTGCAAGCACAAACTAAGGAAATTTGATCATCTGTTAAAACTCCACTAGAAATAAAATCATTAAAAACAATATCAAATTCAGAATCTTTAAACGACAAATTTGGAATGGTATCATTATTTCCACTTACAACTAATGATTCATAAAGATCTGGCCATAATTCCTTTATCTTTATATTTCTTCCCTTTATCATTTCAAAAACCGTCTTAAGCTTTTTATTTTTTTGAGGATTCACTAAACTTGCAATTCTGTCCCAAAAATCCGTTATTTTTTCAGTTTTTTTTAAATCTCCTAACTCGCTATCAATATTCTTAGAATTAAAAAACTCAGATTCTTCTAAATCACAGGTTTTAGCAAGATACTCATTTATATCTTCAACCATTGTTGCTAAAGAATCTTTTGACGTTGAAGAGTTAAACTGATTAAACAAGAAATGACCACGATACTTCATCATGTGATGGCAGGCTAAATATACTAACCTGATATCATCCGTTTCATTATTCTGAAGATAATACCTTAAATGATATATCGTCGGGAATTTTTCAAAGT
The DNA here is from genome assembly GCA_051892875.1 of Succinivibrionaceae bacterium. Taxonomy (GTDB): domain Bacteria; phylum Pseudomonadota; class Gammaproteobacteria; order Enterobacterales; family Succinivibrionaceae; genus JBJFGR01. Next base: position 23,970 of record JBJFGR010000085.1, on the reverse strand, counting down.
AATCAACATCAGTAAAATTGTCATCATTAAACAAACTATATTTTGATTTTTCACTTCTATCTTCCATTAATAGATTGGATTCATCCATTGAAAGGAAGAATTTATCATCAATAACTGTTGCAAAAAGGTCTCTTAGTAGCTGTAATCTGACTTTTCTTCTAGCAAGTCTTCTTCTCATTGAGCGTTTTAATCTTCTCTTAGAAGCGTCAGCAGCATCTTCAAAAAGGCGAGCTCCACACTGTAAATGGTTCCCTTTTGTCAAAATATCATATCGCTGATTGGTTGCACAAAATCCCACGGAATTAGTTCCTATATCCAAACCTAAATACCATGATTTATCATTATCAGAAACTTTAACTTGCTTCATAAAAAACTCCGAAAAAATAACACATTACAAATGACAATTTACCACAATATCCAAATAAAAAAAGTGAATAATCACACTAATTTATATAAAATTATACTTAAATCAATAAATAAATTAATATTTAAACATACATAAAAGTTTTATTATTATGTGAGTTTTATTATTATGTGAGCTCTATTTCAAGGAGATTCATATGATTTTAAATTCTAATATCGTTACAAATTTAACTGGAGAATGTAGGCTTAAACTTTTACTTACTGATGCAATTTAATACTTACTAAATAATAAATAAAAAGGAGGTTAAAACCTCCTTTTGTATTAAAAAATTTTTAATTAAATCTGATAAATTACTTATCTAAAGAAGCTACTGCTTCATCACTTAAATTACCATTGTGATAAACTTCTTGAACATCATCAAGATCTTCTAAGTAATCAACAAGTTTCATAAATGTTTCAGCATGGTCTTTATCAATTTCAGCATCAGTTGAAGCAATTTGAGTTACTTGAGCATTTGAATGTTTCAAACCTGCTGCTTCAAAAGCATCTAATACTGTACCAAAAGTTTCTGGTGTAGTGTAAATTTCAATTGAACCATCATCATTAGTAACAACATCATCTGCTCCAGCTTCTAAGGCTATTTCCATAATCTGATCTTCATCACCTTGTTCAAATTCAATTAAGCCTTTCTTAGTAAATAAATAAGCTACTGAACCTGATGTTCCTAAATTACCACCAAATTTTGTAAAACCATGGCGAACATCTGATACTGTACGATTACGATTGTCTGTCATACATTCAACCATAAACGCAGAACCACATGGACCATAACCTTCATAAACTATGGTTTCTAAGTCCGCACCTTCACCGCCGCCTGTACCACGATCTATTGCACGATTTACAGTATCACGAGTCATGTTCTGAGATAATGCAGACGCTATTGCAGCTCTTAATCTCGGATTAGCATTTGGATCTCCACCACCTAAACGAGCAGCTGTTGTTATTTCTCTGATTAGCTTTGTAAAAATTTTACCTCTTTTAGCATCTTGCAAACCTTTACGGTGTTGAATATTGTGCCACTTACTATGACCTGACATAGTTATATCTCCATCTTAAAAAATTTTAGAACTATATAAAAATAAAAACTATATATAGTTCCATTTTAAATTACTCTTCAATTTCTGTTACGCTAACTGCTAATTCTGCTAGAGCTTCCGCACTTGCTAAACTAGGTGCATCTGTCATCAAACAAGACGCTGCAGTAGTCTTAGGGAATGCAATAACATCACGAATATTATCAGTACCAGTCACTAACATTGTTAATCTATCTAAACCAAAAGCTAAACCAGCGTGTGGAGGTGTACCATATTTTAGGGCATCTAATAAGAAACCAAACTTGTTTCTTTGTTCTTGTTCACTTATACCTAAAACGTTAAATACAGCCTGTTGCATATCATTCTTATGAATACGAACAGAACCACCACCAACTTCATAACCATTAATAACCATATCATACGCATCAGCGTATACACTATATGGTTCTTTTGCTAACTCCTCAGCTGTTGCACCCTTTGGTGCAGTAAAAGGATGATGCATTGCTGCAATTGTTCCATCTTGATTTTCTTCAAACATTGGGAAATCAACAACCCAAAGAGCTTTAAAACCTTTTTCAACTAAAGATAAATCTTTTGCAGCTCTCAAACGTAAAGCACCTAAAGCTGTAGATACTACAAGTGATTTATTATCAGAACCAAAGAAAATTATATCTCCTGTTGTTGCATGTGTACGTTCTAAAATACCCTTAATGATATCTTCATTTAAGAATTTAGCAATTGGTGACTGAACTCCCTCTGCATTCACCTTCATCCATGCTAAACCTTTTGCACCATATACACTAACAAACTTTGTATACTCATCGATTATTTTACGAGTAGTTTTTTCAGCACCACCTGGAATACGTAAAGCAGCAACTCTACCCTTAGGGTTATTAGCTGGTTCTTTAAATACAGCAAATTCACAATCTTTTACTAAATCAGCTATATCAACAATTTCTGTTGGAATACGCAAATCTGGTTTATCAGAACCATATTTGCTCATAGCTTCATCCCAAGTCAAAACTGGGAATTTACCTAAATCTACATTTAAGATTTTTTTCCATAAACCTGAAATCATTTCTTCCATAATTTCGCGTACATCTGATGATGTCATGAAAGAAGTTTCGATATCTATCTGAGTAAATTCTGGTTGACGATCTGCTCTTAAATCTTCATCACGAAAACATTTTGTTATTTGATAATATCTATCAAAACCACTCATCATCAATAATTGCTTAAACAATTGTGGTGATTGAGGTAAAGCATAAAATTTTCCATGATGAATACGACTTGGAACAAGATAATCTCTAGCACCTTCTGGTGTTGCTTTACATAACATTGGTGTTTCTGTATCTAAGAAACCATGTTCATCCAAAAAGTTTCTTACAAAGCCAGTAATTTTAGCACGAACCTTAAAGCGTTCTAACATTTCTGGTCTACGTAAATCTATATAACGATACTTTAATCTTTGTTCTTCTGTATTCTCTTGATTAAAATCTAAAGGTAAAGGCTCAGATTTATTAATTATTTCCAATGAAGTTGCCATAACTTCAACTTTACCAGTCTTCATATTAGAGTTAACCTGAGACTCTGGTCTAGCTTTTACTATACCCTTTAATTTTATACAAAATTCATTTCTTAATGATGAAGCAACTTCGTGGGCTTCTTTTTGATCAGGATCAAAATAAACCTGAATAATTCCTTCTTTATCACGCATATCGATAAAGATAAGACCACCTAGATCTCTTCTTTTATTAACCCAACCACATAAAGTAACTTCTTGTTCTAGTAAAGCATCATTTACTTCACCACAATAAATAGAGCGCATAGACATATAAAAATACCTGTTGTTGCTATCTTACGCAAAAAAATATTCCCGACTAAATTGTAGGAATACAAACACAAAAATATGCGATATTATACAATAAATACACTAATATTAGCTATTTTCAAGAAAAAAAATCTCAACATTCTTTTAGAGAATATAAAATATACAAAAAAGGAGGATATCTATAATTATAATTAAGATATCTCCACTAGTTACTTATTTTATAATTATTACAAGAAATTACTAATTCTTAATCAACCATTTCTTAAATAAATTAACATCAACTCCAAATGGAACATACCATTTTCTAGCTTCAGCATCCCATTTTGCACCTAATGACTTAGCTTCATCTTTTTCAGCATATGAAACATTTAAGTATGTTTTTGGTCCATTATTGTAGTTGCTATTACCATATTTGTTACTATTACCATTATTATTGTAATTTCTCTGAGTAGATTGAGGGTATTGTGTAGGATTTACCCCAGTTTGCGGAACAACTTGTTCATAATCCATTAACTCAATCTGAGAGTTTTCCATTTCACTTGTGGTACACAATTGCACATAATCATCTGAAAAAGGAATTTCTAAATTTGCAAAATCACACATATCTTGCTCAATTTGATTATGTGGAACATATTCTGATACTTTATCATTTTCGTTAATTGTCATATTTTTTCCTTATTAAACTATTGCCATTAAAGATCGTAAAGTTTTACTTGCTTTAAATTTAACAACTTTTCTGCTAGATATATTATATTCCACTCCTGTCTTTGGATTTCTACCTACTCTTTCAACGGTTTTTTTAACCACAAAATCACCTAAAGATCTAAAATTAACCTGACCATCTTTTTCTAATCCAAACATTAATGTTTCAAAAAATTCATCTACTAGTTTTTTAGCATCTCTTTCTTTAAATTTTCTGTTACTCATTAAGTAGTCAACCAATACACATTTTGTAATAGTATCTGTATATCTAATTACTCTTCTTTCATTATCAAACATTAAAAACTCCTTTGAGAAATACTTTAATCAATTATTTTTACCTAACACAATTAAGAGAATTAAGGAAATACAAAAAAAGTATTTCCTTAATACATTTTAATTATTCACGTAATTGTGCTGATAAATCTGTTGTTAATCCTTTAATAATACTATCTGAAATAGTATTAATTTCTTCATCAGAAAGAGTTTTTTCAACAGCTTGAATAGTAACGCTTAAAGCAATACTCTTCTTGTCTTCAGGTAAATTATCACCTTCGTAAACATCAAAAACATTTACTGCTTGAATCAACTTTCCACCATGCTTCTTCACGCAATTTACTAAATCAGAGGCTTGAGCATTTTTATCTAGTACTACAGCAAAATCTCTTCTGTTAGATGGGAACTTTGAAATTTCTGAATATACAGGAATTTCTTTTTCCTTAAGTGCGCTTGCTAAAATTTCAAACATAAAAGCACTATGTTTTAAACCTAATTTCTTTTCAATTGAAGGATGAACTAAACCTACATAGCCAACAACTTCTCCATCTTTACAAATAGTAGCACTTACGCCAGGATGTAAAGCTGGAATATCACATTTTGTAAAGGTAAAACTGTTGTATTTAGCTGTTAAACCTAATAGTTTTTCAACATCACCCTTAATATCATAGAAATCAAATGGTCTATTCTTAACATTCCATGACTCTTCATTAAAATTACCATAAACAATACCGCCAACCATTTCATCTTGACGTATACCATTTTCAGCTAAAGTATCTGGAATAAATACCAAACCAGTTTCGAATAACTTAAGTCTTGAAGCCTGACGATTTACGTTATAAGTAACTGCATTTACTAAACCTGCCCATAATGTTGTGCGCATTGTTGACATTTCAGCTGATATTGGAGATGGAATAGATATAGGTGAAACTTGAGGATTTAACAAACTTAAACTCTTAGCATCAACAAAACTGTAGGTTACAACTTCATGGTATCCTAAATCAGCTAATTGTAACTTAATATCATAAGTTTCAATTGTAGCTTCTTTTTTCTCAACCATGCGAAGTGGAGCAATAGGATCTAAATTAGGAATATTGTCATATCCATAAATACGAGCAACTTCTTCACAAATATCCACAGGAATAGCTATATCATAACGCCATGAAGGGCTTGTCACTGTTACATATGAATTATCGGATGAAACTCTTGGTTCTAAACCTAATCTTGTTAAAATATCTAAAACTGTATCTTTTGGAATTTCAATACCAATTACTTCTTTTATTAAATCAAAAGAAACTTGAATATCATTAGATTTTGGTAAAAACTCAGGTGAAAATTGTTCACTTACAGGGCCTGCTTCACCACCACAAATTTCTAATAATAAAGTTGTTGCATATTCAATAGCCTCTTTTTGAATATTGTAGTCTACACCTCTTTCAAACCTATGAGATGCATCAGTAGCTAAACCATAACTTCTTGCTCTATTCTTTATTGCAGATGGAGCAAAGAATGCAGATTCTAACAAAATATTCTTAGTGTCTTTTTTAACACCAGTTTTTGCACCACCAAATATACCAGCTAGCGCAATTGCCCCAGAATCATCTGAAATAACTAAAGTATTAGGTGATAATTTAGCTTCAGCCTCGCTTAATAAAACTAATTGTTCATTTTCTTGAGCCTGTCTTACAACAATTTTATTAGACAAAGAATCTAAATCAAAAGCATGCATAGGCTGTCCTAAAGACAACATTACATAATTTGTAACATCAACAATAGCATCAATAGATCTAATACCACATCTTCTCAACTTTTCCTGCATCCATATTGGACTTGGCTTAGTTATATCTAAATTCTTTAACACTCTACTTACATAACGAGGACAAGCTCTCTTATCAGCCACTTCAACTAAAAAAGTATCATTTATAGTTGGAGGTACTGATTGAATATTAATATATTCAACATCAGTCTTAGTTAATACCCCAAATTCACGAGCTATCCCCTTAATGCTTAAACAATCAGATCTATTTGCCGTTAAATCAACTTCAATAGCTTTATCATTTAACTTCAAATAGTCATGAATATCTACTCCGATAGGAGCATCAGAAGGAAATTCAATAATACCTGAACCTTCTTCGCACAAACCTAATTCTTTGTAAGAACAAAGCATACCATTTGAAGGTACACCTCTTAATTTAGCTGGTTTAATCTTAAAGTCACCTGGTAAAACAGCGCCAACTTTTGCACAAGCAACCTTTAATCCTGTGCGACAATTTGGAGCACCGCACACAATATCTAAAACTTCATTACCTACATTAACTTTTGTAACATGAAGATGATCTGAATCAGGATGGTCTTCACAACTTAAAACTTCACCTACAACAACATTAGTAAAAGACCCTGTTACATTATCAACTGTATCAACTTCTAAACCAGCCATTGTAATAATTTCTGATACATCATCAGCTGAAAGTGTGTTAGGAACTAATTCATCTAACCATAGCTTATTAAATCTCATTTTATCAGACCTCTTATTTACTAAACTGCTTTAAAAATCTTAAATCATTTTCAAAAAAAGCTCTTAGATCGTTAACACCGTAACGAAGCATAGTTAAACGTTCAACACCTAAACCAAAAGCAAAACCGTGATATTTATTAGGATCAATACCCACATTTTGAAGAACTTTAGGATTAACCATACCACAACCTAAAACTTCTAACCACTTACCATTCTGTCTCATAACATCAACTTCAGCTGATGGTTCAGTAAATGGGAAGAAAGATGGACGAAATCTTACTTTCAACTCTTCTTCAAAAAAGTTAGTTAAGAAACTATTTAAAATACCTTTTAATTCTGCAAAAGAACTATGTTCATCAATTAATAAACCTTCAACCTGATGAAACATAGGAGTATGAGTCATATCATAATCAGGACGATAAACGCGACCTGGACAAATAATTCTAATAGGAGGTTGTTGCTTTTCCATCGTACGAATCTGAACACCAGAAGTCTGTGTTCTTAACAATAGATTGTTATTAAAATAAAATGTATCATGTTCTGAACGAGCAGGATGGTCAGGCTCAATACACAAAGCATCAAAATTATGAAAACAATCCTCAATTTCTGGACCAGAAACAGTGCTAAAACCTAATGCCCCAAATATTTCTTCAATTCTTTTAATCGTTCTAGTTACAGGATGTAATGAACCAAATTCAACACCACGACCCGGTAAAGTAACATCAATAGCTTCTGAAGCTAATTTTTTATCCAAAGCAGCTTTTGCCATAGCATCACGCTTTGAATTTAAAGCCTCCATTACTTTGCTCTTCGCTTCGTTTATTAATTGACCTCTTTTTGGTCTTTCTTCAGCAGTTAAAGCACCTAAACCTTTCATTAATTCTGTAAAATATCCTTTTTTTCCAAGGAATTCTACACGAATATTATCAAGAGCAACTTCATCCGAAACTTCTGCTATTTGTGCTGTAGCTTTAGCCACTAGCTCTTCTAAATTTTCCATAATATCCTCTTTTCAAATGACTTTCATGGAGCATTTGGTTGACAAAATTTTTTCTATACAAAATTTGCAATTATACTTTGAAAACAATGATTAAACAATATAGAACTTTTACTGATTTTGAGCTTTTCTCGGATAATCTTCAAAATGATCAATAAAAGGTTCATCTTCTTCAATAGCAATATTTTCTAATGTATCATTAGAAGCAGTATTTACCTGCATAATTGAAAAATCAGCAACTGTTGCTTTTCCAACATAACATCCCTGGCAATATTTTATTCCTAAAGAGGTTACTAATTGATATATACGGGCTGTATCTACATTTGTAGCAATAACTTCTATTTTTAATGACTTTAACATTACAACAACATTTTTTAAAATTAATATTTCATTTGAATCTTCATTTAAATTTTCAAATGAACCTGTATCAATTTTCACGTATTCAAATTTAATATTTGTTAACTCTGTGAATACATTAATATTTGAGAAGTTAACTAACGCAAATTTAACCCCTAATTCTGCAAGTTTTGGTAATTGCTGACTTATCATCAATTTATGTTCAAGAATTTTTACTTCACTAATTTGTACACAAGCTCTTTCAGCTAAATGAGGTACTGATGAGAATTTTTTAACAATATCATCAAATAAATCACGATCACATAACGTTTCATAATGAATATTTATAAAGAAACGAGAATTACTGCAAATACCTTCCTTAAAATTGCTTGAATAATACTCAACAATTTTATTAATTAACCATATATCTAATTTTGGTAAAATATTAAAACATTCTATCAATCGTTCAAAAGAATATGGTATGTAAATACTCCTGTCAACAGATTCAATACTTGCAAAATATTCCAAATTCTGACTATCTGAGTAAGTATTATCAGTTATATGATCTATCTGCATTTTATTGACATAAATTCTACCCTCTTGAATAGCATGCAAAATTTCAGAAGACATATGCACATTCTTATTTAGATCTAATAACTGTTCGACATTATTAAACCATATAACAATTTGATTTGTTCCCTTGTTGTCACAAGAGTATTTACAAACTGCTTCAGCATAAGACATTAATGTCGGAACATTACCATTACCAGCACGAATATCTATAATCCCAAAATTAGCTGTTATCGTGAAGAAACTATTATCAAATTCATAAACTAAATCATTGATTTCATCTCGGCATTCTTTAGCTATTTCATAAACTGCATTTGAGTAATTATCATAAAAAACAATTGCTAATCTATCATCAGATAATCTTGACAATGAAGCTCGTTTATCCTTTAATTTATCATTAACTGTACTTACTATTAATTTTAAGAAATCATAACTATTGTCATGACCAATAACACTATTTATATACTTAATGTTATTTAATTTCACAATAGCTAAGTAAGTTCTAGTACCATCCTCATTCTCTTTATTTTCTGAACATAACAATCCTAGTTCTTTTACAAGATAATTTCTATTATAAGCTCCTGTTAATTGATCAACATAGGTTAAGTTATATGTTTTTTCTTTATTAATTTCTGTTATTGAAAGATCTTTTATTTCACAAACCATTCCGTATGTACCATTATGATCTTCTGCCATACGAATAGAAACAGAAACTAGTTTCTTAGTAACTTTATTTTTGTCATAAGAAATTTCAGACAAATATTTAGTATCATATTCAGCAACACCTGTAGAATCAATTAATGATTTTACATAAATATTGTTAGATGCGACAGTCTTCTCTATATCTTTTAATTTATTCTTTTCGTATAATTCACTTCTCTTAAGAATAATAGTTCCAATTAATGCTTCAAACTGACTAGGCTCCACACAAAATTGTTGAAATCTTAAGGCGGATGATTGTTTTAAATCTGTTATATTCTTATAACCAAGAATACGACAAATTGCCTTATTTCCTGAACGAATTCCTCCATCTTCATCAATAAATACCATACCTTCATTTGATAATTTAAACATTTGCAGGTAATTCTTTTTATTCATATTAGCATATTTATTTGCTAATCTACTCTTCAATCTTTCTTTATAAATTCTATAACCAAAGATAAACGTTAAAATAACAGAAATTGAACAAGCTACAGATTCTATTGAAATCTTAGTGTATGTTAAATCTTTTAAAACACCAACACTTGTTAGTGAAGGAATAACAACACCTATTAAACACATAAATGTAACAAAAGAATAACCTGCTCTTACCATATTATGTTGTTTGAAGTTGTATAACAATACTGATAAAAACCAAAGAGCTATAGCACTAAAACAAAAAACATGATATACGATTGATACATAGAAAGGAATAACCCATACTAATGCAGCACCTAGAGCACAAACTGAAGATAAAGATATTTGAATATATTTAGAAATGCGTCTTAAAACAGGATCTACATACTCCCCACCAACTAGTAAGAAGCTTATCAGAAGGAAAAAGTTTGCACACAAAAATGTGTTTAAAACATTAACTCGCTCGGCAAACGTTGTAAACAACGTCATATAACTACCTGTTATAAATAATGTCAGTAGTAAAAATGCAGTTAATATTGAATAGTTTGCAAATCTTATTTCATGTATAAATAAATACATACTTAATGAATACATGAACGCAATAAAGATGATACCTACAACAAGCCCGCTAAAACTCTTGGTAAATGCGTCATTTAAACTGAAAGTAGTAACATCTTGAACTCTAAATGTTAAAGCTGGATTTACTGTACTAACTGTTTTTATATAAACAACTTTAGAATTATGGTTATTTATTTTAATTGGAAATGAAAACATACTTGATGGATAAGGTTTTGAATTCATCCCCCTATCAACACCTGTATACCAAACTCTTTCTAATGCTCCATGTGAATTCTTAACAAAAACATCTACTGTATTTAAAAAACGATTATCAATAGATAAAACTAAATCTATAGAATCACCTGAATTATTAGCTAATCTAAATCTAAACCAATTTGAATGAACTTTGTCTTCTTTTTCAGAAAAAATATTTATAGAATTAGGGGTATAAGGACGCCACCCTTGAAATGAAACATCCCAAGGCCATTTTGCATCTTTAAAACCTGAAATATGTTCAAGTTGTGAAGATATATCTTCATCATATTTAGAATCTAGTACATTAACCAAAGGAATAATGGCTAATGCTTGAGGCACAAAAAATACCAACACTAGAACTAATAATAACTTTTGAATCAGTCTCAACTAATATAACCTATTAGCTTGAATAATAAATATATTATCCAATCCCGTAAATGCTTTACCCACCACTATTACACAGTAATATAAAACAAAACCATGTTTTTAAATACAACTCTCTAGTTAGGCGTACTTTATATTGTCGATATTTTATTATATTTTTTATTCAATTTTCTATTTTATTTTAGTTATTTATCGCAAATAATAACCAATTTAAAATTAATTATGCATTATTGTAAATACAAACATTTTATGATTACAAATTGTGTTAACACACACAATTCTAAAATTTTTTTATTGCTATTTATCACAATAATATCATAAAAATCAAAAATCATCTACTGATAAGTTTTATTTTGATGATGAAAAATCTAACTGTATATGATAAAATTTACGGCGTCTATTTTAGTGTATAACACAAGGTCGATGCTAGAAAACCTAACATCAAAGTTTAATTTGTAAAATTCAATATTCTGATATAACCAGTATCAGCTATTGTTCTCACAAGGAATCAATCATGTCTTCTAATATTGAAAAAACTGTACTAGTTATCAACTGTGGCAGTTCTTCAGTAAAATTTGCTATTTTAAACCCAAATGATGGTCATATTTATTTAAACGGTATAGCAGAAGCTCTTACTCTTCCTGATGCAAGAATCGAATGGCATTTTGAAGGACAGGAAAAACAAAAAGAAAATCTTGGTGCTAATGCAGACCATAATGTAGCAATTTCATTTTTAAACAATAATATTTTAGCAACACGTAAAGATTTATTAGAATCAATATGTGCTGTTGGTCATCGTATCGTTCAAGGTGGTGAATTATATAGCGAACCTACATTAGTAACAGATGAAGTTGAAGCTGGTATTGAAAAGTGTATCCCATTTGCACCACTTCACAATCCTGCTCACTTAATTGGTATTAGAGCTGCGAGAAAAGCTTTTTCAAAAGTTCCTCATGTTACAGTTTTTGATACAGCATTCCATCAAACAATGCCTCCTGTAGCATATAGATTCGCTATTCCTGAAGAATTATATACAAAACACGGTATTCGTCGTTACGGTGCTCATGGTACATCACACTACTATGTATCACACGAAGTTGCTAAACAATTAGATGCTGATATTAACAACTTCAATGTTATTACTTGTCACTTAGGTAACGGTGCATCTGTATCTGCAGTTAAGAATGGTAAATGTATGGATACATCTATGGGTTTAACTCCTTTAGATGGTCTTGTTATGGGTACACGTTGTGGTGAAATAGATCCTTCTGTTGTTTTCTTCATGTGTGATGTTCTAGGTTATAAAGTTGAAGATGTTCGAGACATTTTCAATAAAAAATCTGGCTTAATGGGTATTTCATGCGAAACTTCTGATTGGAGAGGTATTACTCAAGGCTATTTAGAAAACAATGAAAAAGCTACTCTTGCTTTTGAAATGTTCTGCTATCGTTTAGCTAAGTTTATTGCTTCCTACTATGTTCCATTAGGACATGTTGATGCAATCGTATTTACTGGCGGTATTGGTGAAAACTCATATTTAATGCGTAAGCGTGTTATTGAATACTTACCACAAGTATTTGGTATAAAAATTGATAATGATTTAAACGAAAAAGCTTTAGCTTATAAAGGTGGTAGTGGCCCTATACATACAACTGACTCAAAAGTTAAAGTAGTTGTTGTTCCAACTAATGAAGAATTAGTAATTGCACAAAGTGCATTTAAGTTTGTTAAATAATATCTTTTTATTATGCATGCATAGAAAATAAATACCATTATGAATACCATCATAATGGTATTATTTTATACATAAATAATTTCCACATTAAATTTTTTACAATTAATTATTAATAACACCTACTATCTAACAGAAAATTTCTTCAATTTGATATATAATTAAGTTGGTTATGTATGTCTTTTTTTATTAGCTATTAGGTATTTTGTTCTATGACATTCGTTAGTAATTATAGCAATTCAAATACAAAATTAGACCTATACCAAATTTATGGTAGAAATGGCGAACGCCCACTTTCTGCCCAAAAATCTAGTGAAATAAAAGAATACTTAAATAAAAATCAACACTCTACAAGTCCTGAAAATGACACTTTCACTCGATCTCAAGCTACAAGTGAAAGTCAAAAGAACAATAAAGATACCTATAGTAGAGCTGATTTATTAAAAAATTTAAAAAACAATCTAACCTCTAAATCTCAAACCAACAATGATAAATCTTCTATTAATAGTGAAAACACCAATTCTCAAGAACTTGACAACCAGGTCAATGATAAACAAAACTCTGAATATACAAAAGAACAAGAAGATCCAACATCATTTGATTCACAAGAATTAACTGAAGAGGAACGACAAAAAGTTCAGGAATTAAAAAATAGAGAACAAGAAGTAAGAACTCACGAAAATCAACATAAAGCTGTTGGAGGACAGTACGCCCAAGCTCCAAGTTACACGTATGAAAACGGACCAGACGGTAAAAAATATATTGTCGATGGTGAAGTTCAAATCTCTATTAGTGAAGAAAAGACTCCAAAACAAACAATTGAAAAAATGAAACAAGTGCATAAAGCAGCTTTAGCCCCTGCACAACCTAGCGGAGCTGACAAGAGTGTTGCTAGCCAAGCACAGCAAATAATGAATAAAGCCCAACAGGAGTTAAATAGAGAAAATCAACAAACTAATAAATCAGAAAATAATGAAGATTCAGACAAAAAAGATCAAAAATCAACACAAAATCAAGAAAATATTTCTCGCAGTATTGCCCATCAAAACAATGTAGCTACAGAACCTACTAATACAAATAGTTCTTCTTTCAAAAAATTAAGTGCCAAAACTCAAGAGCAAATTAAACAAAATATTGCTAATACTTACCACAATTCTTATAAAAGTTCTGGTATAAATAACTCAACTTTTAATTACACTTTCTAATCAAAAAATTTATATTTTAGTGATACAAAATATAAAAACAAAAAAATGGTGCCGCTTGCGGGGCTTGAACCTGCGACCTCTTGTTTACGAAACAATTGCTCTACCAACTAAGCTAAAACGGCACTATATCTTTTATTTTATCACAAAACACTAGTCTGTAAAACCAATATCATTTTTATGAATAAAAAACTCTCTCTTTAACGATAACGCAAAGCCTGCAAACATTCTAGAAACCACCCCACTAGGAACTGCAACTTTATTTCTATCATACAAAGTAATAGTTGTTTTTCCATCATGAACACCTAACTTGAATAGATATACACCAGAATCTAATGCCCAAGTTTCTGTTTGATGAGCTTCCCAAAACTCACTATCAAATTCATCATAATCAATTTCGATTTCACCAGCTGTTGATGAATAAGATTTTATCTCTATATCATAATCAAGAAACAATTTTTCTAAAATCTTATATGTTTGATCGAAAGGTGCATTAATTTTCCAGCATGGTAAATTATTATTATCACGAGCATATTCAATATCAACAGTCTCGTAGTTAAAATCTACCATAGTTAAAGCCAAACGTTTTTTATATATATCTGCTAATAATCTATTAGCAAATTGAGCAGTCATTCTTGAAGGTTCAAATCTGTTTAATCCGTCTGGCAATTCTGTACCGTCTGTTTTTTCCATTACATTATCTGTAATCTGAATTGCAACACCCGGAACACCTTCATCATTTTTAATCAATCTTAGTAAATACCTTTGACGATATAAAATTGAACCATTATTAAAGTTGTTCAAATTATATTCTGTACCATATTCGGTTACATCTATCCAACTCGTTTGTATGGTACTTGCTAAAGCATCTACATCATCAATTAAAATATTAGAAGAATTACAAAAAGATAATATTGCAATTAACATATCATTTGCCGTAACAATATTTCTTTTTTCATCAGGATAAAACCAAATTTGAGCTAAATCCCCATCTTGAAAAGTTATAAAACTAGGATCTAGTGAAATAATCTTTTGAGGTGGTCTTACATCGACAAACTTTCCAACAAGAGCCGCTTTTGAATCAACAATAGGTTTAATACCTAATGAATATGTATCTGAAAAATAAATAGGATCTGTTCCTTCTGGTTGAACAATCTCTCTTTCATTGTATACTTCATCTAGATATCTAAAATCATTATTAGCTTCTCTTAATTCTGTATTTATCACTCCAGTACAAGCTGATAAAATTAAAGAAGAGCCTAAAATACAACAGTTTAAACAAAATTTAGAAAGTATTCTCAAGTTACACCTTTACTAAAAAAGTGGTCACTTTAAAATGACCACTTAGAGCTATTACTTATTTAAATATTCAGAAACATTCTTTTCAATTCTTGAAGAAACATCGGCAACATCAGCTTTTACAAACTTCTCACCAGTAATATTTTCATAAAGTTCTAAATAACGTTCTGAGATTGAATTTACAATTTCTGGAGTCATTTCAGGTACCTTTTGACCTTCTTTACCCTGGAAACCATTTTCCATTAACCATTCACGAACAAATTCTTTTGAAAGTTGCTTTTGTGGCAATCCCTTTTCAAATAATTCTTGATAAGTATCTTTATAGAAATAACGACTAGAATCAGGAGTATGAATTTCATCCATTAAGTAAATCTTTCCATCGTGAGTACCAAATTCATACTTAGTATCTACTAGAATTAATCCTCTCTTTTCCGCTATTTCAGTACCACGCTTAAATAAAGCTAAAGTATATTTTTCAAGAATTTCATATTCTTCTGGAGTTGCTAAACATTTCTTTAGAATATCTTCTTTTGAAATATCTTCATCATGAAGACCTAATTCAGCCTTAGTTGTAGGTGTAACAATTGGTTCTGGGAATTTCTGATTCTCTTTCATTCCATCAGGAATCTTCACTCCACAAATTTCGCGAACACCTGATTTATATGCGCGCCAAGCACTACCACATAAATAACCACGAACAATCATTTCTACAGGAAAACCTTTACACATAACACCAACTGTTACCATTGGATCAGGTGTTGCTAATTTCCAATTAGGACAGATATCAGTTGTAGCATCTAAAAACTTAGCTGCAATTTGGTTTAAAACCTGCCCCTTATAAGGAATCCCCTCAGGAAGAATTACATCAAATGCAGAAATTCTGTCTGTTGCTACCATAACTAACTTTTCATCGTTAATATTGTAAACATCACGTACTTTTCCGTGATAAACACTTTTTTGACCTGCAAAATTATATTCTGTCTGTGTTAAAGCATTACTCATATTATTTGAACCTGCCTAAATTAAATGAATTGCATCTGGATTTGGTCTCTAACCAATCATTATAAACTTTGAAATTATACACTAGAATGACTATCTAATCAAAAATTGATGTGAATATTATGCAAAATTCATAAAAAATATGAGGTCAAAAGACCTCAATAATTCTAAAAAATCGCCTAATAATTACTTTTTACAAGCTTTTGCAGGACTAGGAATTGCAAGATCACCCTCTTGCTGAGCTTGTCCTAAAAATTCATGATATTTCTTTAAATCATCAGTTTGTGCAAAAGTCTTACGATATACGTTACGGCTAACTCGCATCATATTAGGTTGCTGGTCAATACCATAAACTTCTGCTAAACACTGTTGAGCATTCATAAATTCTTTATTTACAGCTATAATTGCATCTCTGTTATTTGTATCAACATTTAAGATACTTACTAAACTTTCAGCGTACTGAACAATAGCTTTATGCTGAATATTATTTAAATTACCTTTGTTAATAACATCCATCACATCTGAACTAACTTCAGCATTTGCTAAAGAAAAAGAACCTAAAAACAGACTAAGTCCGAATAACATTGAACTTATTTTTTTCATATTCATTCCTTGGTTTATATTCATATCCCTTTTATAGAATTTATCTGTATATTCTATAAAAATCTTATGATTATTATAGACATACTATAATAAAAAAGGTAATTTTTTTCAAAATTACCCTTAATTATATTTAAAAATTATGATTTACTTAAATAAGCTGCCAAATTATTGATTACTAACTGACATACATTTTTAACATCGTTACACTCACTAGCACCTTCTTCTAATGGAATAAATTCTTCTAATTCACCATTAGCATTTACATATGCTATTTCGATATGAGTAAAACTCATTTCAATTTCTAATTCTCCTAAAACAACATTACATCTGAATCTAATATAACGAATACCATCTTCTACATCAAAATTAGGATCTTTTATTCTTTTAACAAAAGAAAACATATTTTCTTCACGATCTTCTCGTATAATTTCTTCAGGATGAACACCATTATGAAGCCAATTACGTGTTCTTGGGAATATCTGCAAAAACACATCTCCTTTAGGTGCACGATGCTTTAATTCTAATTCAAATCCATCCTTATCTGATTCATAAGTTGCATCAGCATCTTCCACACTTAATTCTTCATCATAAAATTCTTCGTTACTCATACATATCCTCAATTATGCTGTCGCTTTGGAAGAATCTTCTTTCAAAGCTACTGTTAAATTAAACACTTTCTTTTCAGATGTTGATAATTTATTATCTACACAAAAATAACCAGTTCTTTCAAATTGGAAAGAATCACCGATATTTGCTTCTCCTAATGAAGGTTCTACACATGCATTTTCAACAATTGTAAGAGATTCTTTATTAATTGTTGATAAAAAATCCTCCGCAGATCCTGGATTTGGTACATTAAATAAACACTTATATAATCTTACTTCAGCATTTGAATGATGTGTAGCACTAACCCAATGAATAACACCTTTTGGCTTATGACCTTCAACATCGCAACCTAATGACTCAGGTATATATGAACAATATACACAGGTCACATTACCTTGTTCATCTTTATCACAACGTTCAGCTTTTACAACATAACCGTAACGCAAACGAACTTCTTTTCCTAATACAAGTCTCTTAAACTTCTTATTAGCTTCTTCTCTAAAATCCTCAGCTTCAATAAGAATTTCTTTTGTAAAAGGTATTTGTCTATTTCCTAACTCTGGTCTTAATGGATGGTTTTGAGCTTCAACCATTTCAACTTTGTCGTCTGGATAATTTTCAATAACTAGCTTTAGTGGATTTAAAACAGCCATTCTTCTCTGTGCATTTTCATTTAAATCTTCTCTAATACAAGCTTCTAGAGATATCATCTCAACTGTATTATCTTGCTTAGTAACTCCTATACGACGACAAAATTCTCTTATAGAAGCTGGAGTATATCCTCTTCTTCTTAAACCTGAAATAGTTGTCATTCTAGGATCATCCCAACCATCAACGTATCCTTCTGAAACTAATAAGTTCAATTTTCTCTTAGATGTTATGGCATATTCTAAATTTAAACGGCTAAATTCATATTGATGAGGATGGGCATCAATTGTTATATGATCTAAAACCCAGTCGTATAATCTTCTATTATCTTGGAATTCTAAAGTACAAATAGAATGGGTTATTCCTTCTAATGCATCAGATATACAATGAGTAAAATCATACATTGGATAAATGCACCATTTATCACCTGTCTGATGGTGTGTAGCAAATTTTATACGATAAATTACAGGATCTCTCATGCACATAAAAGGAGAAGCCATATCAATTTTTGCTCTTAAACAAGCTTTTCCTTCTTGAAACTCACCATTCTTCATCTTTTCAAATAAAGATAAATTTTCTTCAGGAGTTCTATCTCTGTATGGACTATTCTTCCCCGGTTCTGTTAAGGTTCCTCTATATTCACGAATCTCATCAGGTGATAATTCATCAACATATGCCAAACCTTTATTTATAAGTTCAATAGCAAATCCATATAACTTATCAAAATAATTTGAAGAGTATTTAGGTTCGCCATTCCAGTGAAAACCTAACCATTCAACATCTTGCTTAATTGAATCAACATACTCAACATCTTCTTTTGAAGGATTAGTATCATCAAATCTTAAATTACATAGACCTTTATAATCTCTTGCTATACCGAAATTTAAACAAATAGACTTTGCATGACCAATGTGTAAATAACCATTTGGTTCTGGTGGAAATCTTGTAACGATCCTTGTGTATTTTTTGTTTTCTAAATCTTCATCTATAATTTGTGTAATAAAATTTGTGGATCGATTTATTTCATCAACCATGCCACACCTCTATAGTAATAATATCAAAAATTCTAATCAATTTAGTTGATTATATAACACAGAGATTGTAAAACACAAATTTTTTGAGCAATATCGAGATGTTCAGAATAATAATCAATTTTTGTGTACAAAAAATACTATTTTAATATAATATTCTTGTTGTAAAAATAATATTTTTATTGCATAATCACTCATTTAGAAAAAATATCTAAAAAGTTAATAAAGAGAGCTAGTTTATGAGTTTTAAATCAGATAAACCATTTAATGATTTTGTTCATTTCCCTCGTGGTATTCGTCGTAGTGGTCGTTTTTCTATTAAAGAATCTACTCTTTTAGAAGAATGTGGTACTATCATGATGGCTATATATAAAGAAGAATGTAAGCCTTCTGATAAAACTGAAAAAGAATTCTTAGAACAAATTAAAAACACTAATGTTCCTACAAGTATTTATGCAAAAGTATTTAAAAAGTATTTGCATGAAATCAGTCCTAAGAAAACTCATAACTTGACAACAACAGGTGATGATGAAGACGGTTCATATGATTCATCAGACGATTCAATAGATTAATATTCTATATTTTATTATTCATGTTTAAACACTACTTCATAAAGCCACTTTTTAGTGGCTTTAATTTTTAAATTAAATAATATATATCTAAAAATAAAAAAATTTGATACACTTCAATATTTTTCATGTATTATATCCCAATTAACAAGTTATCCTTTTAACTATATTTATTTCGACTGATGTTGGTAGTAAAAATGATCAGAAATACAGATACTGCTTTAGTAGAAGCTTTTAGACATAGCGGACCTTATTTAAAACACCATCGTGGTTCTACATTTGTAATTATGTTACCTGGTGCAACCGTTGAAAGTATGTACTTTGATGACATCATTAGCGATATTGCACTACTTCAAAGCTTAGGTATTAAATTAGTATTAGTTTTTGGAGCAAGAGAACAAATAGACAGTGAATTGATTCACCAAAAACAAGAAACAAAATTCTATAAACGCATAAGAATAGCAGACGATAACACATTTGATATAATCAAACGTGTTTGTGGTTTAATGCAAATAGATCTTACTGCAAAACTATCGATGGGTTTAGTAAACACCCCAATGCAAGGTAGCAGACTAAACGTAGTTACAGGAAACTTTGTTACCGCAAAACCTATAGGCGTCGTTGATGGTGTTGACTACATTCACAGCGGTTTAGTTAGAAGAATAGACTCAGAAAATATAATTAGGGAATTATCTAATAATTCAATTGTTTTAATATCACCAGTAGGATACTCAGTAACAGGAGAGTCATTCAGTGTAAATAGTGAAGATGTTGCTGCACAAGTTGCCATTGCTATAAAAGCTGACAAACTTATAACTTTCTGTTCTAATGATGAATTAATTACTGATTCAAATGGAGATGTGGTTGCAGAACTATTCCCTAGTGAAGCTATTGAATATTTAAACAAAATTGATGAAGAAATACACAATAGTACTTGTCGCTATTTAAAAGCTGCTATATCTTCTTGTGCTGGTGGCGTTGAACGTTGCCACTTAGTGTCTCATGAACAAAGTGGTTCAATTATTCAAGAATTATTCACAAGAGACGGTATTGGTACTCAAATTGTAAGACAAAGTTCAGAACAAGTAAGTCAAGCAACCATTAATGATATCCCATCACTAATGGAATTAATAAGACCATTAGAATTAGAAGGTATCCTTGTACATCGTCCTCGAGAACAATTAGAAATGGAAATAGATCATTACGTTGTTATCAAACGTGATGGCATGGTTATAGCTTCTGCTGCAATATACTGTTATGAAGATGAACATAAAGCAGAACTGGCTTGTGTTGCTATTCACCCTAAATATAGAGGTTCAAATAGAGGTAATATTTTAATTAACAAAGTTGAAGAGATAGCTTCCGCAAAAGGTATTACTAAATTATTTGTTCTTACCACAAAATCTGCTCACTTTTTCCTTGAAAAAGGATTTGTGCCTGGAACTATTGAAGATTTACCTCAAAAGAAGCGAGAACACTATAATTATCAAAGAATGTCAAAGATTTTATTTAGAGATATCCGTAAATAAATATAAAAAATATTTGACTTTTATCACTAAACATAGTATTTTTTTGCACAATTCTTTTAACCCAGAAGAGGCGCTCTTCTTAGATATCCATATTAGTTAAATGCTTAATACGCTGTATGGAGAAGGAATGAAGAGCCGAGGCAGTGGTACGATAGCATTAAGTATAACTGTCGGCTATGGAGGCTGAATCCTTCAGGCTGTCACACTTAAGGTGAAGTGCTTCTGGCGGTTTGTTATTTTACCCCCGCCTTTATTTTACTTTTCCTTAGGTAACTCAAACCCATTTTTTCTCATAATTAATTTATAGGAGTTCACTATGAGCCAAGTTTGTGTTGCCAAGTTTGGTGGTACTAGCGTTGCTAATTACCCAGCTATGTGCAATTGTGCAAAGATTGTTACAAATAATCCAAATACTAAATTAGTAGTTCTAAGTGCTAGTGCTGGTGTAACAAATTTATTAGTAGAATTAGCTTCAGGTAATCTTGATTCTGCTTCTATTGAAGATAGAATGAATAAATTAACTGCTATAGAATTCTCTATCTTAGATGATTTAGGTCGTCCAGCAGAAATTACTTCAGAAATTGAAAAATTACTTCAAGAAATCCGTGATTTAGCAAACCATGCAAAAATTGAACATGATGATGCATTAACAGACCGTATCGTATCTTACGGTGAAATAATGTCAACTAAATTATTTACAGTTGTACTAAATTCTTTAGGATACAAATCTAAGTGGTTTGACGTACGTCAAGTAATGCGTACAGATAGCCGTTTTGGTAAAGCTTCTCCAATTATTGAAGTATTAAGCAATACTGCAAAAGAATTATTAGCTCCATTAACAGAAGAATACATTGTTGTTACTCAAGGTTTTATTGGTTCTAATGCAATTGGACAGACTACAACTTTAGGTCGCGGTGGTTCAGACTACTCAGCTGCATTATTAGGTGAAGCTCTTCCAAATTGTTCAGCTATTGAAATTTGGACTGACGTTCCAGGCATCTACACCACTGATCCAAGATTAGTAAAAGAAGCTCACGTTATTCCAGAAATTACTTTCTCTGAAGCTGCTGAAATGGCAACTTTTGGTGCTAAAGTTTTACACCCTGCAACTATTTTCCCTGCAGTTCGTAAGAATATTCCTGTATTCGTAGGTTCTTCAAAGTCTCCTGAACAAGGCGGTACATGGGTTCGTTCACAAACAAATTCTAAACCAACTTTCAGAGCTGTTGCATTACGTAAAAACCAAATCTTATTAACATTACAAAGCCCTAACATGATTGGTGCTTGTGGTTTCTTAGCTAACATTTTTAGTATTTTTGCTAAATATGGTATCTCTGTAGACTTAATTACCACATCAGAAGTTAGTGTTGCTTTAACTATTGACTACACAGGAAGTCAATCAAATGGTCAATCAGTTCTTAGTGAACAATTACTTGATGAATTAAAGTCTTTCTGCCGTGTACGTATTGATGAACATTTATCATTGATTGCATTAATTGGTAACGGAATGAGCCAGGTTAGTGGTACAGGTGCAGCAGTATTCTCTTCTATCTTAGACGTAAATATTCGTATGATTTGCTATGGTGCAAGTTCACACAACTTATGTTTCTTAGTAAATGAAGATCAAGCTGAAAAAGCTATTACTGAATTACATCATAAGTTACTTGAAGGAAATCCTGAAATTATCAAGTAAGATAAAATTGTTGAAATTTTTGATTAATTTATTCCCCACCTATAAGGGTGGGGAATTTTTAAACAATTACTTGCTAAAATTTTAATTTATATAGAACTCTATTTAACACATCATCTTCATTTCCCAAAAATTCGCTAATTTCTTATAAACCTTTGTAAAATAGGATTATTTACCACAATTTTCTCAATAATTTCCAAATATATTTTATTCGTTTCCAGCGTTTTACATCCGTTTTTTATTTTTCTAGAATACATAGAGAATACACCAAAGCATAGGTTTTACTAGTAAATAATACCTTTTCTAATTTTTCTTATCTTAGTTGGAAAATTGGAAAAATTTGGAAAAGGAATAAAAATGGCAACTGATCTAACTAGAAGGTTCTTAGATACCTTTAAACCTGAAAAGGATCAATCAATTACTGATGGCAAAACAGAGCGATTAAAAGCAAGGTTTCATATCTGCAAGGATGATTCTGTTTCTATAAAGTTTGAATATCACTATACCTTTAATGGTAAAAAGCAAAGTCCTATATGTTTAGGCAAATACAACAGAAAATCTGATAATGCTGAAAAGGATAGATCTTTGGCTGATGCGAGGAACTTGGCTAATTTATATAACTCAGAGCTTAGCAAAGGTTTTGATCCAAAAGGTATTGTATTGGCAAGCAAAAAAGAACCAACTCTTGAAGATTGCTTTAATGAAATAATAAAATCTTCTCATTATGAACAATCTACAATTAATGCCTATACAATAGGTTTTTAGAAACTTCTAAAATACAAAGATTTTAAGATTTCTCAAATCAATAATAAGAATCTTCTAAGGGAAATTTGCAAAAATCAAACAGATACACAAAAAGCTGTTCTAAGTAGAATTCTAACCTATGCTGAAAATAGTAATTACATAGATCTTATTCATTACCTAAGCCTATTACTAGACGTGTTGTTAATCATAAATCTATCTATTGCTATAGTGACCTGACTATTTCAAAAGAAGATTACAAAAATAATATTTTTGTTCCTCTTAAGAATGTTTCTTCCTCTGAACAATTGATAATATTTGAATTA
>JBJFGR010000084.1:0-11617 GCA_051892875.1 Succinivibrionaceae bacterium | reverse complement strand
GATTTAGCATAAGTAGTATAATCAGAAGTACTTGAATAACCTAAAGCAAAATACTTATCTGAATATTTTACAATTTTATTAACCGCAGCAGACATCAATGTATTACTGCCATCATCCCAATATTTTGGTGCTATAATAGGTTTTATTGTCGTATCACTGTTGTTAGTATCTATCAACCATAATGTAGCTTGTGTTGAAAACCCAGGGCATGAATAGAAATCATACTCATAATTAGACATCAAGCACTCTTCTACAAAAACATCTCTTGGAATTCTAACAGCTGAATAACCACCTACTAAATATTTTCCAGAACCTAAATCTCTCATTGTCAGAGCTGAGGACCAAGAAAAATCATATTTATCAAAAGTTGTATTTGGTTTTAAGATATATTCTTTGTCATTGATTTTTGCAATAGCTATTGAGTATCTACTATAAATCTTACTACTCTCAAAGTTTCTATAACCAACCGCATTACCATTATCATATATTTGATTTACAATCATCTCATTATCTTGCAGTTCTTTTCCTACTATCCCCCTAGAAGAATCAGTAACCAAGGATAACACTTGTGGTATGCTGTTATATTTATCATCAAACCATTTTTGAAAGCCATTTGTTATATACCTGAAATTATCACAAACATCTTCAGTACTGTATAAATAACAATAATCAATAAAATATAAGGCTTGACCTTCATCATAATTATGAGGTGCTCGTTCTAAAAAATCGTATGTGTTATTTTTTAATACAATAGAAGCAACTGCAGGATTATCGCCATTAGTAATACTTTTTGCAAATGGACCTACTTCAAAAGAAGTTCTAATATCATTTATAACTTCTACTTTATACAAAGGGTCGGTAGCTTCTGCTAAAGCACTGCCACATGCACTAAAACCAATACATAACGACAATAATTTAGTTATTGTTATTTTTTTATAAAACATCTCTACGCCTTATCTAATAATTCTAATTCATCCCAACGAGAATATAAGAAATTTAATTTCTCTGTGGATTGTTCATACTTTTGTTGTAATTCCTTACGATATTCCGCTGTTACAGAGCCATATTCACTACTTGCAAAAAAATTATCCATCTCTGATATTTCTTGCTCCAAGTTTTCAATCTGTTGTGGAATTGCTTCCAATTCCTTCTTTTCTTTAAAACTAAGTTTTCTTTTACGTTCTGTAACTTTCGTTTTTACCTTTACTTCTTTCGGAAACTCGTTCTTTTCTTTAGTTTCAGACAGTTCTAACTTAGCTAAAGTTTCCTTAAGATCAGAAAAACCCCCAATATTTTCTAAAATATTACCACTACCATCAAAATACCATACCTCTGTAACAACATTATCAATAAAATAACGATCATGACTTACTACAATTAAAGTTGCTTTAAATTCTGTTAGCAACTCCTCTAATAAATCTAATGTTTCTATGTCCAAATCATTAGTAGGTTCATCAAGTATCAATAAATTACAAGGTTTTAAAAATATTCGTGCTAATAATAATCTATTTTTTTCTCCACCTGATAATGCTTTTACAGGAGTTCTAGATCTCTGTGGTGAAAATAAAAAATCTTGTAAATATCCTAGAATATGTTGTTTCTTACCTGCAACTTCAACTTCTGTTTTTCCATGAGCTAAATTATCCATTACAGTTTGTTCGGGATCTAACTGCTCTCGATACTGATCAAAATAAGCAATCTGTAAATTACTACCTAATTTTAATTTTCCACTTGTTGGCGCCAGTTCACCAAGTAATAATTTAACAAGAGTTGTTTTTCCAACACCATTTGGACCCACAATTCCTATTTTATCACCTCTTAACACGATAGTTGAAAAATCTTTTATTAAATCTTTTCCACCCAAGTTTAAGTTTATATTTTCAGCTTCTATTACTATTTTTCCAGATAATTCTTTATCATCTAAGCGTAAATTAACATTACCCAATGTTTTTCTTCTAGCCTTATGTTCCATACGCATTTCTTTTAAACGGCGAACTCGGCTATCAGATCTTGTTAATCTCGCTTTTATGCCTTTTCTAATCCAAGCTTCTTCTATAGATAATCTTCTATCAAAATCAGCATTGGCAATTTCTTCTAATCTCAGCTTTTCTTTTTTAGCTTCAACGTAATGATCATAATTTCCTTCAAATACTGATATTCTACCTCTATCAACATCCGCTATACGTTTAGCTACAGCATTTATAAAAGCTCGGTCATGGGAAATAAAAACCACAGCTCCTTTAAAATTAGTAAAAAATTCTTGCATCCATTCAATAGTTTTTATATCTAAATGGTTCGTCGGTTCATCTAATAATAAAATATCAGGTTCTTGTACTAAAGCTCTAGCTAAGGCAACCTTACGTAACCAACCACCACTTAGTGGCTCCATATTCATTTCAGCAGACAAACCTAAAAGACTTAAAATTTTTCTTATTTCAACATCATGCTTCCAAGCATGCATTTCTTCTATCTGCGAACTTAACTTAGTTAATTCTTCATCACTAATATTAGAATTACTGTTTGCAAGAAAGTACTCAGCTAATAATTTTCCAGCTTCTGATAAACCCTCTGCCACATAACAATAAACAGGAAGATCTAAATGGGCTGGTGGATCTTGAGGCAACCTCGATATTCTAAAATTTTGTTGCACATTACGTCTACCATCATCAGGAACTATCTCTCCTGCTATGATTTTTAACAATGTTGATTTTCCAGCCCCATTTCTGCCTACAATTGCTATTCTATCTCCATTCTCAATAGCAAGAGATGCATGATCAAATAAAGGTTCTGCACTATATGATAAATATATATCATTTAAAGATAATACTGCCAATTATTTTATTCCTATTGGTTAAGATATAACTGTCAATAGCCAACAATTATGAATTTTTGAATTTCTCTTAAAATCTTCAGGTAAGGTTTTCGAACTAATATCTACAGCCTTAAATCCTGCTTCCGACAAAGCCTCGATGTCCATTTTAAAATTACGATTATTATTTGAAAATACTATTGTACCACCTTCGCGTAATCTTTTTTTCAAATCAGTCAACAAAGCTACATGATCTCTTTGAACATCAAAAGTATTTTCCATTCTCTTTGAATTTGAAAATGTTGGAGGATCTACAAATATTAAATCATAGGTTGATGTTTCTTTTTTAATCCATTGCAAACAGTCTTCTTGAATAAAATTATGGTTATTCAATTTAAAACCATTTGCTTTCATGTTCTCTTTTGCCCAATTTAAATATGTTCTGCTCATATCAACAGTTGTTGTTGTTTTAGCACCACCTGTTGCAGCATAAACACTAGCAGAACCTGTATAAGCAAAAACATTTAAAAAATCTTTGCCTTTGCTCATTTCACCAATTAACTTACGAGTTAACCGATGATCTAAAAACAATCCAGTATCTAAATAATCCCATAAGTTAACAATAAAAAATCTATTATACTCTCGAACTAATAATGTATGTTTTGAATCATCAATCTTTTCATATTGCGCATCACCCTTTTTTCGCTCTCTAACCTTCATTATTAATTGGTCACCTTTTATTCCAGTTACAGCCAATACCACTTGCATAATATCAAGCAAATGTTGCTTTGCCACTGGTGCTGGAACACTTTTAGGTGCTGCATATTCTTGAATCACAATGTAATCACCGTATCTATCAATTGCAACATTGTAATTAGGTATATCAGAATCGTATATTCGGTAAGCCTCTACACCTTCTCTCCTTGCCCATTTTTCTAAATGTTTAATATTTTTTTGTAATCTATTTGCAAAATCTGGGGCAACTTTTAAAGCTTGGTCTTTTGATACTACGGGTATAGGTTTTTCACTTACTTCATTATTTTCAGAAAGTGCGTTTATCTCAAAAGTTCTTAACTGACATTCAAGAGCTCCGTTATATAATTTATAACGATTTTCATAACGCAACCTAATACAGCTTAACAAATCTTGTGAAGATGATATAACTCCAACGCGCCAACCTTTAAATTCAGCACGCAATCTGTTTCCTAACTCAGTATAAACCTCTAATAACTCCGCAAAATTACCTAAACGCTCACCATAAGGAGGATTACAAACAACCAAACCAGGATTCTTATCAGATAATGGATTAGTAAGAGAATGTAATTCACATACATCAACAGAAACAATATCTTGTAACTCTGCTCTTGCTATATTTTCTTTTGCTTTTGCAATAACATTTGCATCAGCATCAAAACCAATAAACGATATCTTTGCTTCCTTTAGTTTTTTCTTACCCTCACGGGCAATTTCTAAAGCTTCTGACTTAAATTTAGCAAATACAGATGCATCTGAAATTTTCAATTTTGCAAAACCATATTTATGTCGATAAATACCTGGTGCTATATTTGCAGCTTGCATAGCAGCTTCAATTATTAATGTACCAGAACCACACATCGGATCTACAACATTACCACCTTTATAACCGCTCTTTTTGACTATAGCAGCAGCTAAATTTTCTTTCAAAGGAGCTGCCCCTGCTACTGTTCTGTATTCACGTTGGTGCAAAGGTTTACCAGACAAATCTAAGGAAACAGTCACAAAATTCTTTCGATCCATGTGTACATTGATTCGAACATCTGGATTATCTCTATCTACACTTGGTCTTAAAGATTGTACTTTTACAAAACGGTCACATATAGCATCTTTTATACGTAATGCGCCATATTGAGTATTACGTATAAAATCATTTTGCCCATTAAAATCAACTGCAATTGTTACGTCATGGTCAAAATAATTTTCATATGAAAAACTATAAGCTCCCATATAAAATTCCAAATCATTATCAGCGTGATATGTTCCTATTGATAATAAAACTCTAGTAGCAAATCTTGACCACAAACACACCTTCATACCGATTTCCATTTCCCCTGAAAATGAAACACCAGCTACTGTCTCTTTAACTGTTGTAGCACCTAAAGATTGTACTTCTTCCCTTAATAAACCTTCCAAACCTTTTGGACAAGTTGCAAAAAATTTTAACATAATCAAAATTCACGCTCATATAAAAAACAAACCACTCTAATTATATCAGATCTCACTTCAAACATTAAAAATTATATTTTGCAAAAGAATTTTTCTTTATACTATAATTATCAAAGATTATTTTGATTATTCTGACATTCATATATTCTGATTTAAATATATTGATATTAAATAATTTAAAAAGTAAAAAATACAGTTTCGTTAACATAATAGAGCGCAAAATGACTACTCAGATTTCTGAAAATGATTTATTAAAATCTTATAAACCTCATAACTTTTTTACGGCTATATTGCCTTTTTTAGTACTATTACCACTTTTAGCAACTAGTATATACATTTTCGGAGATAACTCTTCTGCAGGTCCTAATCAGGTATCATTATTTTTATGCACTATGTTAACTTGCTTTATTGGAATGTGGCGTGGTCTAAAATATGAAGATATAGAAAGAGGTATAACTAATGGGATTAGCACAGCCATCCCAGCTTCTCTTATCTTGTTATTTATCGGTGCTTTAATTGGCGTTTGGATGTTGTCAGGAACAGTACCTACTATAATATATTACGGCATCCAAATAATAAATCCAGATTTCTTTTACAGTTGTTGTATGCTAGTATGTGCCATAATTTCTTTCTGCATAGGTAGCTCCTGGTCCACTGCCGCAACAATAGGAGTAGCTTTTATCGGAATAGCTACAGGTTTACATTTATCAATACCAATTACCGCTGGTGCTATTATTTCTGGTGCTTATTTTGGGGACAAAATGTCACCTCTTTCAGAAACTACAAATCTCGCATCAGCTGTTGCCGAAGTAAATCTGTTTTTACACATAAAGAACATGTGTATTACAACTGTCCCAACATTTATTATTTCATTACTAATATTTACATTTATCGGTTTATTTAATGCAACAACTGAAAACATTATAATTGACACATCTCTTGTTGAATCTTTAAAAGAACTATACAATATTTCGCTTATAAATATAATTCCATTAATTGTTTTAGTTGTTATGGCTATTAAAAGAATACCTGCATTGTTAACAATATTTTGTGGAATTATTGCCGGTGTTCTAGTTGCATTATTTAATCAACAGGATACTTTTGCAAAAATTTTTAACGAAGATGTTAATTTTTTAGGATGCTTAAAATATATTTGGCAAGCTTCATTTGAAGGCGTTACTTTAAACACTCCCAATAAAGATGTTAATGTTTTACTAAGTGGTGGTGGCATGATCAGCATGCTAAATACTATATTCCTTATACTTGCAGCAATATCCTTTGGGTCTGCAATGGAAGTTTCTGGTAATTTAAATTATTTAATTAAAATCATTCTTTTTTCTGTTAAAAAATGCAGGAGCATTTTAACATCTACTGTATTGTCATGTATTGCATGCAACACTATTACTGGTGACCAATATATGTCTATAATTATACCTAGCAGAATGTTTAAACAAAAATATAAAGACATGAATATTAAACCAAAAGTATTATCAAGATGCCTAGAAGATGGAGCAACAATAACCTCGGTTTTAGTACCATGGAACACTTGCGCTGTGTATATTTCAGGAGTTCTTGGAGTTGGTTGTCTAACCTATATGCCATATTGTTTCTTCAACTATTTAAGCCCATGTATATCAATATTATTTGCTTGGCTAGGTATTGGTGTACTTCGTTATTCACAGGATAATAACTTTACTGAAAAAAATAATGTGATAAAAAAATAGCCGATTTTTATAGATGGTGTTATTTTATCTTTAAAAATAATGGTATATAAATATTTAATAATTTTTGACATCGTTTTCAAAAAATATTAAATTAAAAAAAAATGAAAAAGTCAAGAAAAAGAAATTCACTATTTTTGTTAATATAATTGGGGATAGTAAAAAGTCAACAATAAAACAAAAAAAATAATATTTTTTTTAATTGACTTTATAAAAATTTAGTTTTTTTGAAAAAATTTTAATTTATAGAAATTTAAATTTTTTGAGAAAAAAAGCAAAAAGTAGTAATATAAACGTCTATAAAGCTATTAATAAGTATTTTATGCCCAAGTGGTGAAATTGGTAGACACGCTATCTTCAGGTGGTAGTGCAGCAATGCGTATGGGTTCGATTCCCATCTTGGGTACCACTTATCCTTAATATTTTTTATTTCTTAACCTAATTCAGTGAAAGGTACATCATCAACAATGATATTTTCAGCTAATATATTGATTTTTACATCGATATTGCTTGATATTGTATAAAAATCTGCAAGTTCTTTACAGGATACTTCTTTACGAATTGTCGCATTAATTTCCCTGATTCTATTTTTCCAATATTGTATTTGACTATCTACAAATTTTGGATTTCTACCTAATTTCCCTAATTCCTTCTGGCTATAAGGATGTTGAACTTCATAAGATTTAGGACGATCATCAGAAGAACAACATTCAATAGTCACAACATGCTTTTCTCGTTCTAATAAATCATCAGCATATAATTTATTTGCTAAATCAACTATATCAACAAGAAAATCTTCATTCTTACATCTTTTAATTTCACTGTTTTCTTCAAAAATTTCATTTATTCTGCAAATAAGTTTCTTCTTTATATTTGGATTTACAATAGGGGTAAATTCAAATATGGTTTTATACATATTAGCTATATATTGATAATTAGAACTAATTGAATTAATATTTTTTGATGGTTTTATATAAGTCTCTTTCCTTTTAAGATTTTCTAAATTCATTCGATAAAAAGCAAAATTTAAGGGAGATAACTTTACAGTATATTCATTATTAATATTCAATTGACATAAATCTGAATTTAATCCTAATATCAAATTTTCTTTCTTTAATGATAGTGCATAATTAATTTTATTAACTGCATCATTGTAGGTTGATAAAAAATTATCAGTATTCTGCAAAATTGTACGTAATCTAATAAATGGTATCTCTGATAATTCAACAATAGCATCTTTTAAATCTAATTCAACTATTTGTTTGTTTATCATTGCTTGTATGATTTTAGATTTTTTTGATGGATAATAAAATGATGTAGATTCGTAACCTTCACTCACTAAAACATGACTAAGTTTATCTTCATGATTTCCTAACAATGACATTACTGAACCTAGAAGATATGTCATCGTTTTTCTACCACCTGCTAATGATGCATGAATTCTATATTTTACATTACCATCTTTATCAATAGCATCTGTAAGACTCTTAACTTCTTTATAAATAAAATCTGCAATAACTTCTTGCTCTTCCTTATTACGAGCATCATCTATCGCATTACCTTTTGAATCAGCAATGATCTTTATATGAATGTTATCTTGTTTAATAGGAGGCAATTCATATTCATTAAAGAAATCTTTTAATATACCACTATCTATTAGATCTTTTTCAATCTTCTGAGCACCGATTTGAGTTGTTATTATATATATCTCACTCGGAAAATGATCTGGTTCACTTTTATATATACCATAAAGTGTTTCAGTTATTACTTGAGGTGATAAGCCTATTACTGATAATAAAATATCTTTTTTCATTCAATATTTCCTTACAAACTAAATGATATATCATCAATACAATCATTAATATAATAGTCATCAATACAATATTTAAAATATGTGGTACTAACTATAATAACATTATAATCTAAACCTCCTTTTTATCAGAAAAAATAATCAATATTTTTAAGCATAAAAATATTGATTATAAAAATTTTTATGATTTTGTACATGTTATCTTATACAAATACAAGGTATTTTTTTGCTTAAAATTATTTAGATTAAATTACTTTATAAATTGAATATTTGAAGCCTTTATTTTTTTGCACTTATTGCCAACTATATTCTTTTTACCAACTTCTTCATCAACTTCTTTTATCGGAATTGTATAATCAATATTCCATGAAGGATCCACTTCTACATAGTAATTTTGCCCACCTTTAAAAGTTGTGGTAAATGTGGATGTTTTATATTCCTGAAAATCATCAACAGACACTTCTATGGTATGTTCTCCTTCTGGGATTTTAACATAAACATATGTTCTTGGTGCTAAGAAACTAACACGTCTACCATCAATATTCATCCAATAAAGATATCTGTTATATGTTGTAGCACCCAAAAATGATTGTTTTAAACGATAAATATAAATACCTGCTATATTCTGCTCACTTGGATTATCAAATTTTTTAGAAATTAGATCATTTTCATCAGTATCTAAAAGGTTTTTATTTACTTTAGCTGTACAACCTGTAGACAAACAAATAGCAAATAATAAGAGAGTTATTAATTTTATAAATTTCATTTTATGACCTTTTTGTGTTAAACAACTAATTTGAAACAATTTGCTTAAACCTTAAAATATTACTTTTTATTAATGGTATGTGTTCATCTTTAACTACTTGCACTGTTTCATTACGAACTTCTTTATCGTATAAAATTTTACAAGTCGTTGCCTTTCTTATCGCATAATTAATCGTTGCTTCCATCGGCCTATTAATAAAATATGATAATGCTTCTGGACCAATAACACCATAATATATATATAGATAATAATTCTTGTTTTCCGTAAAATCTACATCCTTAAAATCTGTATCAGTAGCTATATTATGAGTTCCGAGTGGTAATTCTGTATATATGTATGTACAATCTGTTAAGGATGCTACTTTCAAACCATCAATATATAAACTATTGATCTCTTTTGAATTTCCTGTTGAAACGTAATATAAACCGGCCATACCTTCAGATGGTGGTAAAAATTGCTTGGTCTTATTTTCTGTTTCAATTGATTCATATACAAGAATATTTTTCCCTGCACATCCCATTGATGTTAATGCCAACGACATAATTAACAAAAATAATGGTAAAATATTTTTAAATCTCATTGCAGTTTCTCCTTATTTCTTTTTAAAACTTAAGACTCTGTAGATTGCTTCATTTTTAGATACACCTGTAAAAATATATGGAACATACCAAGATAGAGCTCGATTTTTTTCACTTCTCTTTGTTTGAAAATAATAATGTCTGTTTTTTCTAAACAATACTAAGTTTTTTACAGAACTTAACAATTCATCTGACGAACCAAGATAATTTATAACAAAAGCATGTTCTCCAGGAGGAATGGTAATATTAATATATTCATTAAGGTTAATAATATATTTATCCTTGTTATCTATTATAATTTCAGTCTTTACATTTACTGATTGATCAATATACGATTCATCACTATCATGAAATATAGTAAGAATAACATTATCAAAATCTATTGTGCTTAAATCATCCGTTACTTTTTTACGAATTGATGAATCAACAACAACAGTTTCATGGGATTCATATCTCTTTGTCTTTGCACATGAAGACAAACATATACATAACACAAAACTCAATACAAACAATAATGATATTTTCATAAATATGTCTAACTAGTATTTTTATTTAATTGTTCTTATGAAATTAATATAAAAAAAATCCTCCACTAACTAACATAAAACCAAGACTGTTAGAATGAAGGATTTATCCATAGTAAAAAAGAGAAGTCTATCTTATGCTACTTTTTAGTATATGTACCATGGTAAGTAAAGCTATGACCACGACCATCAGATCCATATGTTAAACGTGATGTTGTGCCTGTTGATGGATTGTAACTGCTTTCACGATGAACATAAGCTGTCTGACAATTTGAATTACCTGTGCGATAATTTGCTGAATAACTGCAACCGTGACTACCAGATGCTGAACCATGAGTTGTTTTGCTGTAGCCTGTGCTTGTTGAACGATACGAACTATGTGAACTATACTTACCCATTTTAATTTCCTTATATAAAAATGTAGCTTAATAAAAACTTTTTAAATATTCTCTTCTGCTCCGATTATCTATTATTTTCAGAGCATGTATATATTTTACGTTAATTTTATCTATATATTATTTTCAACCATGGTTGAAAATTTTATAAGTGCTATTTTTAATATCAAAATGATAATGTCTTACAAGACCGTTAGTGTACATGGAGTTTGTGATATATATTTAAAATGACTCTTCGTGCATAGTTATGGGCAAAAATTGAGAATTTTACACTATTTAATTGGTATTTTATAGGATAAAATCACTATAAATCTTTATATTTTATCCTTTATCTTTGTGTTTTTTCATTTTTTTATAATTTTTAAAAATATTTATTGATAATTATATTAAAAACATGTATAGTTTTCGCCGATTTATATTTCTTAAGTATAAAATATAAAACCATTAATAAAATATCTTACATATGAAAAGGAGTTAATATGGGGCAAATTGATATTTTATCAAAAAAATTACTATCAAATCCTGAACGATTTGCTGATGCGATTAATGTAGGCATTTATGGAGGCCAAAAAATAGTTAAACCTGATTCTTTAAAAGATTTAAACACTGAAATTAATGCTATTATTGAAAAATCAGGACAAGCAGTAGAAAGCAAAACTAGATATCGCGATATTTTAAAAGATGTCATCATAAAAGAAGATGAAAACGCTACATTTTGTATTCAATTTGGTATTGAAAATCAAACAAAAATTGATAGTGAAATGCTTATTAGAGTTATGGTTTATGATGCATTATCTTATGATAAACAATAT
>JBJFGR010000083.1:0-11642 GCA_051892875.1 Succinivibrionaceae bacterium | reverse complement strand
GAACTGAAAGTGTTCGCGATGTTGCGATTGATGAAGGTGTTTCTCGTGTTATAATGGGTGTAATAAAATTGTTGTGTAAACGCCAAAATGCTATGGCATAATGTAAGAGCCCAGTTATATGATAGTATGAACATGGTTATAAAAAATAAATATACTCTATAGTCAGAGAACGCTTACATATAAGAGTTAAAGTATAGCTACAAATCGTATATCAAATTAAAAGTTTATTTCTACTTATTTTGTTCTTTTAATAGATCTCTTATTTCAGTTAGTAGCTTTACATCAGCAGGAGGTTCGGAAGGTGTTGCTGCTTCTTGTGCCGCAATTTCCTTATCTTCTTTTGCTATTGATTCTTTTAATCTATTTATTAGTTTAATTGACACGAAAATTACAAAAGCAATCATTATAAAATCTAATATATGTTGCAAAAAAATACCATAATTCAATATTATTGCATCGTTATTCTCTGTTTTATTATGTAAAATAACTGTTAATTTTTTTAGGTCAATTTTTCCATACATCATCCCAAACAGAGGCATAATTATATCCGATACTAATGAGGATACGATTTTTCCGAATGCACTACCTATAAGTACACCTATAGCCATATCTAAGACATTACCACGTAAAGCAAAATCACGAAATTCTTTAAAAAATGAAACACTTTTTTTCTGCATGTTATCCATAGAATATCCTTAATCAATAACTTTGAAATAAATAAAAAGTAATATACTCAATATAGCTAAAAAAATTAGACATTGATAGAAATTTATCTAAACTGTAACGAAATTCAAACATTTATGTGTAGCAAAAAAAACTAAAAAATTTCTAAAATTTAGCGATTTTTTTTGTTATTACATAAAATTCAGTATTAATCTAATAAAAAAGTAAAAAGTGAGAAAAATTACTACTATTTCACATATTATTAACTATAATATTAAA
Organism: Succinivibrionaceae bacterium; assembly: GCA_051892875.1. Taxonomy (GTDB): domain Bacteria; phylum Pseudomonadota; class Gammaproteobacteria; order Enterobacterales; family Succinivibrionaceae; genus JBJFGR01. The sequence goes on along the minus strand of JBJFGR010000083.1, from coordinate 10,700 downwards.
AATCTTTGTGGTATTTAAACATAAAGCATAAAGTTAATATTATTATACGCTAAGTAGGTATTTAAGGAGTTAATACACCTATGAATGATAATAAAAATTGTTGTTCCTGCACATCAAATGAAGGTAATAATAATCTAGTTGCTTTTATTGCTTGTGCTGGTCATGCAGCGGGACAGGAGCGATTAAAAAATTGTAAATCCTGTGCAGAAGCTGTGTCTAATGGGTTTAAACGTGGCGAATGTACTAGTGGTTGTGTAGGTGTAGGTTCGTGTGTAAATGTTTGTAAAACAGGAGCTCTCTCTGTTGTAGATGGTAAAATAATAGTTGATAGAGAAAAGTGTAATGGATGTGGGGATTGTGCTAAAGAAAGTGTATGCCCACAACATTTAATTAGAATGATCCCAAGAGATGCAACTAATTTTATTCCATGTTCTTCAACTGAAGAAGAAGAACAAGTTGTTCGTCAAACATGCGGTTTCGGCTGTATATCTTGCGGTGAATGTGAAAGAGCTTGTCCTGTTGGTGCGGCAACAATAATTGATAATCATGCTGTAATTGATTACAGTAAATGCGTAGGTTGTAGTGCTTGTACCCTTAAATGTAAGAAAAAGATAATAGTTGATACTCAACATGATTTAAGAGTGTTAAAGAACAAGGTTGCTTTTGTAAAATGTTCAGAAGGTAAAAAAGCAAAAGATGTATACGATAAATTAGGCATAACCGATTGTCACGAAGCAATGCGTGTAAATCCTCAAGACTTTAATTTGTGTACTTCTGGTTGTTGTGGTTTAGGCAATTGTACAAAAGTTTGTAGATTTGGTGCTATTTCAATTGTAGACGGGGTTGCTTGGGTAGATCCTGAAAAATGCGTAGGATGTAGAGATTGTATTTTTGAGTGTCCAAAGCATCTTATTAAAATTATTTCATACAAAGGTACAAAATTAGTTCCTTGTTCAAGTAAAGCAGACTACAAAGATAAAGCTAAAGTTTGTGATTCAGGTTGTATAGCTTGTGAAGAATGCGTTAACAACTGTCCAAATGATGCTATTTATATGGAAGATCAGCATGCGAGTATTGCATCAGCTCTCTGTGAGAACTGTCATGTATGTCAATACGTTTGTGGTAGAAATGTAATTAAAGAAATGAAGGTCCCTGTGGAAATCGATATTCAAATATCTGCGTTAGACCACAAAGATGAAGGAGCTGAAAGATAATGAGAAAAATTAAGACAATGGATGGTTGCACAGCTGCAGCACATGTAGCTTATGCATTTTCTGAAGTATCTGCAATTTATCCTATAACGCCATCGTCTCCAATGGCTGAGAGCATGGATGAATGGGTCTCTATGGGAAGATTAAATATTTGGGGAGAACCTGTAAATATTGTTGAAATGGAGTCTGAAGCTGGAGCTGCAGGTGCTTTACATGGTTCTATCGCAACGGGGTCATACACAACAACTTTTACCGCTTCGCAAGGTTTGTTGCTAATGATACCGAACATGTATAAACTTGCTGGAGAACAGACTCCAACGGTATTTCATGTTGCAGCAAGAGCATTAGCATCTCATTCATTATCGATTTTTGGCGATCATTCGGATGTAATGGCAACTCGTCAGACTGGTTTTGCGATGTTATGTTCAAATAATGTACAGCAAGTAATGGATTTAGCTGCTGTTGCACATTTGGCGACAATCGCAGGCAAAGTACCAATGATGCACTTCTTTGATGGATTTAGAACATCTCACGAATATCAAAAGATAGAAGTTTGGGATTACGCAGATTTAAAGAGCATGGTTGATATAAATAAAGTACGAGAATTTCGTGCCCGTTCCCTAAATCCAAATCATCCACATTGTATGGGTAGTGCCGAACAGCCTGAAACATTTTTCCAGCATAGAGAAGCTTCAAATATAGCTTACTTAGAAACAGTTGATAACGTAGTTAAATATATGGATTTAGTTAACCAAAAAATTGGAACAAACTACAAACCATTTAATTATTACGGTGCAAATGATGCAACTGAAATTGTAATTGCAATGGGATCTGTGTGTGATTGCGCAGAAGAATTGATTAATTATTTAAATGCCCAAGGTAAGAAAGTAGGGTTAGTTGAAGTTCACTTATATAGACCTTTTTCAGCTAAGCATCTATTAGAAGTAATACCTGAAACTGTTCAAAAAATTGCTGTTTTAGATAGAACAAAAGAACCAGGTGCATTAGGTGAACCTTTATATCTTGATGTTGTTTCTGCAATTCATGGGACAAAGTTTGATAAATGTACAATCGTGGGCGGTAGATATGGCTTAGGATCAAAAGACGTTCAGCCTGGAGATATATTGGCTGTTTATGAAAATCTCTGGTCAGAAGAACCAAAGAAGGTATTTACTTTATCAATTACCGATGATGTAACAAATTTATCAATAGTAGGTTCTTATAATCCTGACGTAGCTGCAAAGGGTACTACAGCTTGTAAGTTTTGGGGGCTTGGTGCCGATGGTACTGTAGGTGCCAATAAGAACAGTGTAAAAATTATTGGTGACTATACCAATAAATATGTTCAGGCTTATTTCCAATATGATTCTAAAAAATCTGGTGGTGTAACAATATCACACTTGAGATTTGGAGATAGTCCGATTAAATCTAGCTACTATGTAAAGCAAGCCGATTTTGTCGCTTGTCACAATAGTTCTTATTTATATAAATATGAAATGGTTCAAGATGTTAAACCAAATGGATATTTCTTATTAAACTGTGTGTGGACAGATGGTGAATTAGATTCACATTTACCAGCAACAGTAAAGAGATATATCGCAAAGAATCATATAAAATTTTACACTTGTGATGCTGTATCTTTAGCAAAAAAGATTGGTTTAGGTGCTCGTAGAACTAATACGGTGTTACAAGCAGCATTCTTTAAATTAGCTAATATCATTCCTATTGATGATGCTATTAAATATATGAAGGATGCTATAGTCCATACTTATTCAAAGAAAGGTCAGAACATTGTTGACATGAACTGTGCTGCTGTTGATGCAGGTGTTTGTAATGTTCATGAAGTAGTAGTTCCAGAATCATGGGCAACATGTCCAGATGATCCACCAAGAGAATTATTGGTAGGAAGAGATGATGTTCAAACAAGATATTTAAATGATATTCTTGTTCCAACAAATACTTTAACAGGTGATAATGTTCCTGTTTCTAAATTTGTGGAAACTGCAAATGGTATGATTCCATCGGGAACAGCAGCTTTTGAAAAACGTGGTATTGCTTCAGATCTTCCTTGTTGGAATGGTAAAAACTGTATGCAGTGTAACTGGTGTTCTTTATCATGTCCACATGGTGCAATTAGACCTTTTATTTTAACCAAAGAACAGGCAAAAGATTATCCTGAAGCTAGACCTATGAAAGGTACCCATGATAAGTACTTTGTAATTGTCGTTTCAGCTAAGGATTGTACAGGTTGTGGTTCGTGTGCTAATGTTTGTCCAGCTCACAACAAAGCGTTGTCAATGGTTATTTCAAGTGATGATTATGTAAATAGACAACAAAAATATTTTGATAGTTTATTTATAAGTTTTAAGTATATTGAGGATGAAGTTCCATTTAGCGATGATACTGTTAAAGGAACACAGTTTAAGCAACCTTTACTTGAATTTTCAGGTGCTTGTCCTGGCTGTGGTGAATCTCCATACGCAAAATTAGTAACCCAGTTGTTTGGCGATAGAATGTATATTGCTAATGCAACAGGTTGTTCTTCAATTTGGGGATGTAGTGCTCCTTCAACTCCTTATACAGTTAATAAAGAAGGTAAAGGTCCAGCATGGGCAAATTCACTCTTTGAAGACAATGCTGAATTTGGTTTAGGTATGTCTGTTTCAGTTGAAACAAGAAGAAGAGCATTAAAAAATGCTGTTTCACGTCTACCTGAATCTCTTAAATCATATGGTGATGCGTGGATAGAAGCATTTGATGATGCCGTTGAATCTAGAGTTAAAGGTGAGGCTTTATTAGAACAATGTAAGTCATTAGACACAAGTAACGAAGATGTATCGTTTGTAATTGATAATGCAGATATGCTAACAAAACCATCTATGTGGATTTTTGGCGGTGATGGTTGGGCTTATGACATAGGTTATGGTGGTCTAGACCATGTAATTGCTTCTGGAAGAAATGTTAATATTTTAGTATTTGATACTGAAGTATATTCAAATACTGGTGGTCAAGCATCAAAATCAACTCAAGTTGGTGCTATTGCTAAGTTTGCATCTGGTGGAAAACCTGTTAAAAAGAAAGATATTATTCGTATGGCTATGGCATACGGTAATGTATATGTTGCTCAAATTGCAATGGGGGCAAATCCAGATCAAACATTAAAAGCATTAAAAGAAGCTGAAGCTTATAATGGACCATCTTTAATAATTGCATATGCTCCATGTATAAATCACGGAATTAAAGCAGGCATGAATAAAACAATGCTTGAAATGAACAACGCTGTTCGTTCGGGTTATTGGCATTTATTAAGATATAATCCTGCCTTAATTGCGGAAGGGAAAAATCCATTATCAATTGATAGTTTAGAACCTACAGAAGACTATAAGCAATTCTTAATGGGAGAAGTTCGTTATAATTCATTGAAGATTAAGTTCCCTGAAAAAGCAGATACATTATTTGCTGAATCTGCAAAGGTTGCAAAGGATAGATATAATACCTTAATAAGTCTTCGCGATAGTTTGGAGCCAAAGAAGAATGATTAATTTTACTCGTTTTAAAAATCCAATGCCTGAGCAAAATGCCCAGGAACGTCGAAATAACTTTAATGAATCTCAAACTGGCTATACTGAAGATATGGCTATTGCAGAAGCTATGAGATGTTTAAAGTGCAGAACGCATCCATGTATGACTGTTGGTTGTCCTGTACACAACCGTATTCCTGATTTTATTGATAAAATTTCAGTAGGTAAGTTTGAAGAAGCTTACCAAATATTACGCGAAACAACATGTTTACCTGCTGTTTGTGGTCGTGTTTGTCCGCAAGAAGAACAATGTGAAGGAAATTGTGTTCGTGGTATAAAAGGTGAAGCAGTATCAATAGGTGCTCTTGAAAGATTCGTGGCAGATTGGCATAGAGAACACGTTCAAGACACTTCTACAAATAAACCTGAAAATAATGGTAAAAAAGTTGCTATTGTGGGTTCTGGTCCTGCTGGATTGGCTGCAGCTAAGGATTTATCGGATTTAGGTTATAATGTTACTATATTTGAAAAGACAAATGTAGTAGGTGGTATTTTAACTTATGGTATACCAGAATTCCGTTTGCCAAAAGCAATTGTAGAAAATGAAATTAATATGTTAAAGGCTAAAGGAGTGGAATTTAAAACAAATACTGCTGTAGGTGATTCTTTAAATATTGATGATTTTCAGGAAAAGCTTGGCTTTGATGCGGTGTTCCTTGGATTTGGAGCTGGTATCGGAACAACAATGCATATTCCAGGTGAAGATATTAAAGGTGTTTATCAGGCTAATGATTATTTAATAAAAGTTAACTTAGAAAAAGCATACGATCCTAATAGTGCAAATCCTCTTCCAAAATATGACACTATAGCTGTTGTTGGTGGTGGTAATGTGGCAATGGATGCTTGTAGAAGTGCAATAAGAACAGGAGCAAAGAAGGTGTATATTATTTATCGCCGTTCTGAAGCTGAAATGCCTGCTCACTTAGGGGAAATTAAAGAAGCACGCGATGAGGGTGTTGAGTTTATATTCCTAACTAACCCTATTGCTATTAAAGCGGATGCAAGTGGTAAACTTTATGCTCTTGAATGTGTTAAAACCAAGCTAGGCGAGGATGATTCAAGAGGTCGTCGTCGTCCAGTTGATATTCCAAATTCAAATCATGATATTTTAGTTGACTGTGTAATTATGGCAGTGGGTACAGTTAATGACCAATCATTAGTTAAGCAGATTGACTTAAATTATGACGCTAAATATCGTTTAATAGTAGATCCTGTAACAATGCAAACTTCTAAGAATGGTGTTTATGCTGGAGGTGACGTGGTAACAGGTCCTTTAACCGTTATCAGAGCTATGGGGGCTGGTAAACAAGCAGCTAGTGCTATACACAATTACTTATCTAATAAGTAAATTGTAGCTTAAAACCTCGTTCACATAGTGTTCGAGGTTTTCTAAATAAAAAAAGGTTGGATAAAATTCCAACCTACAAAGCTCTCTATGTTACTTTTATTATATCTCTAAAGAAAGTAATATTCAAGTTTGATTTTTTTTGATTATTTGTGATATTTAGCGATATTTTTTTAATAAAACTTTTGAAATAAATGTAAAAAATTGAACCAAAGTCTTTTATTTGATATATTTAAATTATGTTGCTATGCAATTTTGATTTTTTATACAGTTAGTATTATTCTTCTAGGTGGTAATACCTAAGTTTTTTTTGCCTATTGTTTATTATTAAATAAATGGTGGTTTTATGTTTGTTATAAATAATAGCTTTAAGGCAATGACCTTAGTTTTATGTTGTGGTATATTTTTCTCTTCATCTTTATATTCTTCTAATTGTCGTGCTCATGTAAATGAAAATTTTGAAAATAAAGACAGTGAAAAAATGTCTATTACTTCAAAGTCAACAAGAGAACATTTAAAATTTGATGTATTGTCTGATAATACAGAAAAAAAAACTGTGCTTTATTCAAAATATAATATGTGTTATGAATTATATGAGAAAGCATTGTTATTAGATGCCTATCAACCATGTTTGGAAATGGCATCAAATGGAGATTCATATGCCCAGTTTATTATAGGAAATTTTTTTTATACACATCCTATTAATGATTATGCTAGTGCTGCAAAGTGGTGGACCATTGCAGCTGAATCAGGAAGTGTTTCTGCTATGTATAATATGGGGGTTCTTTATGCTAAAGGTTTAGGAGTTCCTAAAAATCTTAAACAGGCAGAGTTATGGTGGTTTAAAGCTGCAAAAAAGGGTGATACATTGGCAGTCTCTGATTTAGGATTATTGTATTTAAAAGGAAACAAAGAGTTTAATATAGAACAAGACACAGAAGAAGCTATACGTTTGTTGCATTTGTCAGCTGAACAAGGTGATAGTCAGGGTATTGTTAATTTGGCATATGCATATAAATATGGTGTTGGTGTACCTAAGAATGAAGTGGAGGCATTCAATCTATATTCTTTAGCAGCTACAAACGGCTATCCAAAAGCTATGTATGAGCTCGGAATGTCTTATATAAATGGGATCGGTTGTGAAAAAAATATTAATAAAGGTTTTTTTTGGATAAAAAAAGCAGCTAATAGCGAATTTTTGGAAGCTTATTCAATTTTAGGAAATTTATATGAATTAGGACTTGGAACTCCGAAGAAGTTGCAATATGCTTTCCTTGCTTATAAGAATGGGGCGAATCGTGGAAGCTCGAAGTCTGAATATTTTCTAGGACTAGCGTATTTAAATGGTATTGGAACCGTACAAAATACTAATAAAGCAATAGAACATCTAGAACAAGCCTTAGTAAAAGGTTATGAGATAGCTAAAGTTAAACTTGCTATGATTTATTTGGGTTCAGAATACGGTGTTTATGATGAAAGAAAAACATTAAAAATTTTAGATGAAATTATAACAGATCCTAATGTCGGCAAGGATGTCTTAGCAGAAGCTAAATATTATTTAGGGACAATGTTGTATTTTGGTATTGGAGTTGAAAAAAATAAAGAAAAAGCAAAAATAGTACTAAAAGACTCCTATGTAATGGGTAATTCTCAAGCAAAATCATTTTTTTTAAAACATTTTAGAGAATATGATTAATTTTATTATTTTTTTTGTAACCTTTATTGATAATGTTTCGTTTATTGAGTGTAAGTAATTTAACAATATTCAATAAATAAACAAAAAGTAAAGGTGATATATTATGAAGGTTTTAAATACACTTTTAGTTAGTATGATGGTAGCCGTTCCATTTTTATCTGTTGCTCATGCTGCAGACACTGGTTTTTATGCTGGTGGAAAATTAGGCGTATCTCATGTTAAATCTAAAATTGATGGCAATTCTTTTAATAGTGACGTTGGCTCAATAGCTGTTCATGGTGGCTACAATTATAAGCTTGGTTATTTTGGCGTTCGTGCAGAAGGTGAATACACGTATTATGGTGAATTTGAAGAAGAAAAAACATATTATTCACAAGGTGTAGCAGGAGCAAATGAAAAGTTTAAAATCAGTGGTAGTACTTTAATGGCAAATTTATACTTGGATTTTTATCCAACAAATAATTTGTCTATATATGCAATGGGTGGTATAGGTGCTTCATTAATTGATTATGAATATAAAATATGTATATATAATAATACAATTAATAACAAGTTATGTGCGAAGAGCGATGATGATAAATCTGATTTTGCTTATCAATTCGGCGTGGGTGTTGGTTATAATTTAACTAATAACTTTAAAATGGATCTTGGTTACAGATATGCTGATTTAGGAGATGTATCAGGAGATGGTCATAAAATTGATATGAAAGTAAACTCAACAGTTTTTGCGGGGTTATCATATAAGTTTTAATAAATACAAGAGCCACCCCTTTTGGGAGTAATAAAATTGTTGTGTAAACGCAAAAATGCCATGGCATAATGTATAGGCCAGTTATGTCATGGTGCGTTTTCACATTTAAATAGGAAATAATAAATGGCTAGACAAAAACATAGTTAAGTAGCACAAGAAGTTTTACAGGCTATTGCCAATGGTTGTGCCAATATTTAAAGAACTGTGGGGGAAAGAAATACCCAGGAGCCGTAAAGTCTGGGAACGAAATCTAGAAGGAATACTGCAGCTGTTTAATTATCCTTCGGCAATCATATACTACCAATGCCATAGAGCACCAACTCCAGTCTGAGAAAGGTGCTTTCGAATCATCTGATGCTGTTTATCGAGCTCTGTACTTAAGGATACTTACCTTAAAGGAAAAATGGGACAAAAGCAGAGTGCAAAATTGGACCACAATTAAAAATGAACTGCTTCAATTACCCCTAACAAAGGAGAGAATGGAAAAGTTGATTTTTAAGAGTTAAATCACAGTTTACACAAAATAGTGTTTACTCCTCCCTTTTTTTGAAATTTTTCAAGTATAGATTGCTAAATAATTTTTATTAAACGCAATATACATGCAAAAATGCTTAGAATGAAAAAAAAGAATCGTTTTTAATTTAAATGGTTTTAGTGCACATAATTCTTATATAAAATGAATTTTGAAAATCATTAATTAGTTTAGAAATTTATGAAAAACATTAATCAATATATTTAACTTTTATATTGAATATTAATGTTACTATTGTTTTGTTTCAAATCCTGGAAGAATTACAACTTTTTTCTTTAATTCAAGAGGATGAATTGGAATAAATGAACAGTGAATATAATCATATTCCAACCATTTTATATCCGAATCACTCAAAAACTTAGGCACATAATATGATAGTGCGTAAGAATTCAAGCGTTCATTGACATCATAAGTATAGATATTACCATCAACCTGAAGACCGTCAAGTTGAACTCTATTAGGTTGCTTGTGTATAATTACAGAAACATCTTTGGCAACATCAAAATTAAAGGCATCCATGCCCAAAATCCCTCTACCTGTAGTTTTTACAAGGGTTTCTCTTATAGTCCATAAATAAAAGAACTGTTTTAATTCTTGTTCAAAGGAAGTAAAGGATGATAAATATTTTTTTTCTGTTAAACTTAGAATTTCATTTTTTAAACTTTCGTAAGTTTTTCTAGGTTTAATTTTTTCAATATCTAAACCGACATCATAATGAGAAATAATAACATACAAAAGATTACCACTATGAGAAATATTAAAGTATTTTGGTATAAAAGAGGTTGAATTTTGGTCGCAATTTGTACTTTTTAACAAATCTTTTATATCTTCTGTTGTAATGTATGGTTTTCCATATTTACCTTTTCTCATTAGTCTACAGATAGGAACCTCTATTTCATTTTTAGACACAGTGTGTAATTCTTTATTTAGTAAAATTTTACTGTAAAAAGCAGATAAAATTGAACGACCAATAGCATAAGTTATCTTTCTTGAATCGCACCAGGTATAAAAATTTGAATACGTCGATTTTAGATACTCACCTATACCAAGAGAAGAAAAATTATTAATTGAGGAGAGGGTTAAGTCTGTTAAGTTTGCTCTTATCAAATATGTATAATTTTTCTGAATAACCATAGTGGCACCTTTCTGAAAACGTTCATACCTATATTATATAAACAATTTAAAAAAAACATCATAACTTATATAAAAGTAATGAAGCATATCATACAAAAAAGTTAAAAACGTGATTTTCTCTACGTTATTTACTTATTAATTAAGTGTTTTATATAATATTAACTAGGCTAATTTTTTTATCTTGTTTTAATTTTTGATGAGTTATGTACAAGTTATTGAATTAATAGATGTCAAATGTAGTATCGATAAAAGTGATAGAAAAAATCTTAAATAATATAAAAGTGAATTATTTTTTTAAATAGCTAAAATTTGCAGCATGATTTTACAATGTTTTTGTTAAATATGTTTAAAAAAGGAGATATAACTCACATATGATATATCATTGAATTGTTGTAAATTCCGGTTTTCGACAGTTGTAGTAATGTATTTTACTTCTTATTGCTTAAAATA
>JBJFGR010000082.1:2527-11684 GCA_051892875.1 Succinivibrionaceae bacterium | reverse complement strand
CACCCTTTGCGTCACCACCGTGTGGAATACCCTGGTCTAGACCAAGAGGTGCACCAACACCCTGTGTGAAATCTTCTGTTAGAAGATTTTCAGAAAGGTTGCCCTTATTCTGGTTTTCTAGTAGACGAGCAGTGTTCATACGAACATTATAATCTTTAATTGAAGAAATAGACAAAGAACCTGGTGCCTTTGACCATTTATCCAATAATGATGCTTGTGCTTGACTAATTTTCATTTGTTTATCTCCTATAAATAAATTACTTTTAATTTACTTATTATATTTATATAATTAACCAATTATTTTTTTGCAAAACTACTCATCGTCACAATAACGAGCGCTTCTTAGCAAGTTTTCTTCATTTCTTGTTAATGGGCGTGGACGTTTGTAACCTTCGTTAATGTTTTCTGTTTTGTCTTCGACGAAAGCTGACTGACGTTTTGCGCGTTGAGCACGTTCAAACAAACGTTGACGGTCTTCACGTAGTGCACGGATTTGGTCTGCTTCTTCATCTAGCATTTCAATACAATTGTCGATGTCTTTCTTTGTTTCAGAAAAAGTCTTATTTTCAAATAGACGATTAACTTTTGCTTTCTGACGTGGAGTCATTCCTTCAGTCTTTTCAGCAATTAATGCCTTTTTTGAATTAACTTCAGCAACTTCGGCTAAACGAAGATTTTCAGACAATTGCTTCTTCAATGATTTTTGAAGTTCTGCATTTTCTGCCTTCATTTCACGAATCTTCTTAGCACCAGTTAAGTCAAGTGGAATATACTGTTCTTCAAACAATGACTTAACGCCATCGATGATAGGTGCATACATTTCACTCATAGCTGTCTTCTGAATCAATTTTGGACCAATCTTTTCCTTGATATTAAATTCTAGATACTTGTCGATACCAGTAATAACTTTGTTTTCGATAGCTTTTAGTTCTTCACCGTATTTTTCTCTGAACTTTTCTTCTAGTTGGTTGAATACGAATGCTTCTGAAGCTTCATCAAGAGATTTTGCGTAAGCCTGAACTTTTTCATTTGCTTCTTTTTCATACTGATCTTTAATCTTCTGACAGTATAATTTAGCCATTTCTTCAGTTTCAGCGGTAATCTTTTGTTTAGCTTCTGCGATCTGTTTCTTACACCAATCTGCAGATTTTTCGGCTAGAACTCTTGCTTCTTTATCTGAGTTAATCTTTACTTTAGCTTCAACTGCTTCATCGAATGACTTCTTAATATCATTCAAGTCTTCAGCTTGAACTCCTAAAGTAGCTAGTTTTTCAAGAATTTTATCCATTTTTTGATTCCTCCAAATTTAGAAAATAATTTTAATTTTTTATTTTCATATCTTATTTATGATTATTATGGAGCCGAATTTTGCATAAAAAAAGCTCATTGGTTTTCGCGTCCAATGAGCCAGAGAATAGCATTTTCTCTTCAGCAATTTAGCAATTTAAGCTTTATATTTATAACATTTGTAATGTCACTTTTTGCAAATTAGTTTTCAGTTGGGACTACTTCGAATGATGAATAAGAGAATGTGACTGAACGTTGAATCTTACCATCATCTTCCATACCTAAGTCTACTGAAGACACAGTCTTTGGCCATACTCTATATAGACGCCATTCTACTGGTAGTTTTCTCTTCAAAGTAGAATCGAACAAAACAATCTTCATAGTACCACAGTAATCTTTAGCATAATTACTCATAGCACCACCAGTTAAGTTTCCGTTTGCTACGTCAATATCATCACGGAAGCCATGGTTAAAGATTAAGTTCTGCCAATGATGGAAAGCAGTAGATACCCATAGGTCTTGGAATTCATCGAAGTTGACTGTGACGTCGCCTGCAACGTTTGCCTTACCTGGATATAATAGCTTAGAACCCATATATTCAGTAGTCATATCAGTAAATTCTTTCTGAGGAATTGTGACTGTTTTTGCTCTGAACATGAATGGTTGTTGTCCAACCATATCTTGTAATTGTTGTGATTCGAATTCGATTACAACCTGGAATAGATACTTCTTTGCTAAGTCAGGAAGGTTAGCAATTTCGGTTGTAAATACGCTCATATTATTTTCTGGCATTTATAACTCTCCTTATTGATGTAGAACAATAGTTGGTGCAACCTGTGGCTGACCTGTTGGATCTTCCAATTTAGCGTCACCGATATGTGTATCTGTTGCAACTTGTAATGGTGCGTTTAATGTATGAGTGTGACCATCACCTGCTGGCCATACTTTACCGTCTACAATCTGGTGAACGTGACCACCGACACTTGCTTGACCTTGACAATCTGGAGCTGCAATTGCATCACTAGTATAACCATAGCCAAATTCATTCCAGATAACATAATCGTGTCTGTGAGGTCCCATCCAATTAGAACCTGAGAATACGTCAGTATATCCTAACTGAGATGTATTCTCATTTAGGGTAGCCTTTTCGCATTCATTTTTCATGTATTCTGCTAAATTCATTCATTACCTCTTAATCAAGAAAAGAATGAGATTCCAAGAAATTATTTAGCAATTCTTCATTTGTTTCTGATAAGTATGCAATAATTTCCTTAGCAAAATCATCACCGTTAATTTCTCCAGCATCGATAGCATTAATAACAGTTGTTGCCATATCTAATGATTCTCTATCGTCATCGAAATCATCGATGCCTTCTAGGATAACATCATAACCTGCATCATTTAATACTTTCTTTGCTTCATCAATTTCTTGTATTGTTTCGCTGAAATTCTTCATAATTTATACTCCTATATTCTATTTATATAGTTATTAGAAACCTAAATCGTCTCCGCCATCACCTTCTTCGTCACCACCTTCTTCCTTAGCGGCATCTGCTTTTTTCTGCATTTCTTCAATTTCTCTATCAAGCATAGCCTTATTTAATAGCATTTCTTCAGTAGATAGACCTAACATCTTTTCCATAAAGAATTGTCTTGAGAATAGTGGACCTAATTCTTCTGCATCTGGCTTGATGTTAGCAGGAGTTGGTAGGAACTGAGATAGAGAACCAATTGTAGCACCTCTCTTTTCAGCCAAAGCCAAATCTCTCATTCTATCAAAGTCAGTTGCTGGACACAAGTCAATATCATAAATTGCTTTATCCAAGAATTTTTCAGGATAATTTCTAACCTTTAAATGGACTAAGAATACTTGTAGAATAATATCAGCAAATCTCTTTCTTAATCTTCTGTTTAATTTTTGGAATGCAGCTTCTTCAGAAGGTAAACCGTCTACACCTTGAACGTATTGTTTACCAGAAATTTCATCAGCTTTCCATCTGTCTTGTGGAATTTGTAGAGCATCCATAACCATTTTTTGGAACATATAAAGGTCTTCAATTTGGCCATTAAATGTTGCTCCACCGGTATACGTATCAATAGTAGTGCCATTTCCAGAGTCATCTTTAGGGAAGAAGAAATCTTCTGTCATAGCGGCTACATTCTTATTTGAAATAATCATACCAGTATTTGGGTCTATGTTCAAATTCTTTCTATATTTGTTTGTGACTTCTTGAACGAATGCAGCAGCTTTTTCAGGTGGCATACGTCCACAATAAATGTTAAATAATCTCTTTTCAGTTGCACGAGTAATACGGTAAACTGTTAGAGCATCTTCAATATTTCTTAATTGGTTCAATGGACGAATAGCTGACTCTAAGTGTCCTCTAACGTCATTTCTATTTGCCCAAGTTCTACCATAATTTACGTATGCAATCTGTTCAGGTAAGAAACGTTGAACTTCTGGATTTGAATCTTTAGCTTGTTTTAGATAGTTAATATCTTCTATATAACCTCTAATTAAATCAGAGTCTTTATCATAGATGTTAATCATACAATAAGGAGGAAGAGTATTGATACCTACTACTTTATCTCCTTTATCGGAAAGACAAATTTCCCAATAAAGTTCTGCGTCTGTCAACCATTTCTTATAGTAGTCCCATAATTGTTCTTTACCAATTACACAGTCTACAATATAATTAAATTCTGTCTTTAATGAATTGAATTCATAATCAGTGAAGTTTGCCTTATGATTTTCATTCAATTCGAATTTAGCAACTTTACCATCAGCATTAAAACAAACTGCTTCATCTGTCATAACGGTTAGTGCTTTTTGAACAAGTGGATATAGAGCCATATTTCTATACCACATAATTTTTTGATACTTGTTAGTAAATACTGTATCGAAAATTACATTACTTTGTTCATAAGGTTCACCTGGGTCTACATAACCATCAGTATAACCATTAACTAAAGCACCCCAGTCGATTTGGTCTTCACCATAACCTACTGAGTTTCTAGCAGTTTCTGTTTTTCTAACAATAGAATGTTCAGGTCCTCTTTGAAGGAACTTGTCTGAGAATGGGTTTAAGAAATTTAAATTCATATCAGTTGCCTCTTATTTTGTTAGTTTTATTATCCATATAGTTATTTATACTCATGAATACATTCATAAATAAGATAGAGTAGGTATACAACATGAACTATACAAATATAACATTTGAATCATTATTAGAAGATTTTAAAAATAGATTAGCATCTGATCCAAGATTTGCTAATATCAGTTCTGCATCTATCTATCAGATGTTTATGGAAATGATATGTGCATGTATGGATATGACTAACTATTATATGCAGAGAACAGCAGAAGAGTCTTATATTGACACTGCACGTCTAGATAGTTCTTTAATCAAGTTAGGAAAAAATTTGGGATATAATCCAAGAAGAAGAGTACCAGCTAAATGTAATCTTCAAATCCAAATTAAAGGACCTCTTCCACAGGCAACACAGCCTGGTGATACAGTGGTTTTTAATCAAGATGTTGTCGACTTGGTATTCCAAGGACGTCATTTTATATTAGATTCTTCATATTCATATACTTTCAGTTCTGAAGATATGGAAGGTAAGAATAGTACATCTTGGAAGAAGACATTAGAATTAGCTTGTCCTTCTCAATATGTACAATATATGCCTCTACAAGGTAAGAGTTTATATAATGCTGCAAATTTAGTTCCTATATCATGTTTCCAAGGTGTAAAGGTCGTTAAGGAAATTTTAGGAAATGCAAATCTTGGAAAGCTAGGTAAGATTGCACAGTATTATGATATTGATGATATTACATTTTCTAACTGGTATGGTAAGAGAGATCCTTATGCATTTTATAAGGGTAATTATTCACCACGTCTAAGTTGGACTAAAGTAGGTATCGGTGAAAATCAAAATGAAGCTTTAGATGATAAGCATATATTTGATATTGAAGAAACATCAATTTATTTAAATGAACATTTACAGCAATTAGAAAATATACCTGCAACACCATTAAAAATTTGTCAGATTGAAACTAATTATGATAAGACTGTAAGAGTTAGATTTGGTAATGACAACTATATGGTATGTCCAGGTTTAACAAAGAAGAATCAGAATTTGTATGTACAGTATTTGCAGACTGATGGTAAGGAAGCTAATCAGACTGGTACATCTGGCGCACAGATGACAAATAACACATCATTCTATCTACAACATAAAGGTGAAATTATTGATATTACAAATAACATTACCTTTATAATTGCTTCAGATATTTTCCAAGGTGAAGAGTTCGAATCTCAAGATAGTATTAGAATTAATGCTCCAGCATATTTCTCATCTAGAAATAAGTTAGTCACAAAGGGAGACTTCATTTCTTACTTCCGTGGTTTATCTACTCCTATCAATGTTCAAACAGCATTGCTATTTGGTCAGCAAGAAATTGAAGATTTTGATAATAAGCTTTATAAGTATGTTCAGAACTATGTGTTTTACTCTTTAATTGGTCACATGTATGCAAAGCAAGGTGGTAATTATTATCCACGAAATGTATTGACTGATAAGGATGATGTTGATGATCCATTCTCATTATATTCTGATGAGTATTTAGACCATATTGCAGATTATGTCAAGATGATTAAATCTTTCGATGGATATTATAATCAGCAATATAATGATACTCCACAAGAACAATGGTTGAAGAACATTAAGATTATTAGAGATAATTGTCAGGATAAGATGGAAATCAATAGTAGAATTTTATCAATTCCTCCTATGGTTCAGTATTTCGATTTAGTTGGTAGAGCTAAAGTTAAATCAAATACAAAGCTACAAGATTATAAGACAAATATAGAAAACAAGATTTATGAATATCTTGATAATAGAAATGGAACTACTCAGAAGATTTATAAGTCAGATTTGATTAAGTTCTATACAGATGAAGAAGATACATTAAATGTTGATTTGGATTTAAAAGTATCAAGTATTATTCGTGCTGATGCAATTCAGTATCATTGGGAAAATCCAACTATCACAGGTCAGACAACTGCTTATGGTGCTGGATATTTAACTCAAGATACTTCATTAGATTCATTGGCTCAATTTAATCACTCTCCTCAGTTAGCTCAACAAGAATGGGGTCCAAATTGGAGAAACGTAATTAGAGTCACACAAAAAGATTTGTATAATACATTCCTTGATCCTAAAATGTTGGAAGGTTGTAGAGTATTGATTCAGTTAACAAACATATATAAAAACAATCAGAAAAAGGATGAAGAATATATTATTAAGGTTGACAAAGTAATTGAAAAGAATACTGGAGAAGATGAAGCATATTTTGAAATCTGTCCTCAGAATGCATTAGTTTTTAATACAAATTATGAAGACACTGCAGTAATTACAATCAATGTTCCTAAGGAAAATGATTTCTTTAGTAAGTCTTCTTTCTCTACTTATAAGACAGATGAATATAAGTTGAGTCATCTACAAATTATTGGTATTGAAAGAATGTTGAATAATTGGTTAAATCATGGTTTGACAATTGAAGAAGCTGATAGAGCAATTCCTCTTCCATATAAGGTATATGCAAATGAAACAGTCACACGTGAAGAAACCTATATGAGAAAAGGTTATGAATTGACTAACTATGAAAATACAATTTCAGAAAAGGCATTCTGGATGTATTTCATTCCTAAGATTATTAGAACATATTATTACAAACATATTCAAGAAGATACTGCTATGGATTCTCCTTGGTGGAAAGCAATTACAGTTCTAATTCAGGATTTGTATTGCTTATGTAAGCCAGCATTTTGTGATAATATCTTGGATGAAGGAAATAACATTGTAAACTTCTCAATGTCAAATGAAGTTGCAGTTGTTAGAATTAATGTTGAATATGGTTATGATACAACAGGTTAATAGATGAATTATACAATCAATGAAACATTTGAAATGAGTGGATATACAGCAGTAATTGAAGCGGATCAAAATTTAGCTTCACTTATTACTGATAATTTCCGTATGGAAGTTAGAGATATTCTTACTAACCAGGTTGAAGAAATTACAAAAGAAGACCTTATGAAATGGGGTTCTTCTGTAGATACTAATATAGACCCAAGTTTATGGGAAACTCAATCATGTATCAATAATGGTGGTATGTATATCAACTTCAATGGTAATACTCTTACATTTAAACAAATTATTCCATGTTTAAGTGGTGATATTCCAATTGGATATAATTCATCACAAGTAAGTGTTGTTTTTAATGAAAATGATAGTATAGATTTTTATAGTAAAACTCTTCCTTTCTTTAAAAGAGATTTACCAAAATCAGATAATTATGATGTAGAACCTATTTTACCAGATGGTTCTGCTCGTCCTGATTATGACTTTGATAACTTTAAAAATAATATATTGATGAATGGATGTAAATCTAATTTTGAATATAATACTGTTGGTGACTTATATGTTAATAATGAAAAAGGTCATATTAAGAAATATAGTAATAAAAGTTTGACTGAATATACAAAAGATTACGATAATAAACAAACACCTAAATTTTATTCAGATATTTCTGCATTCTATATTACAACCAATCAACTTGGTGGTATTACTCCTTATGATTTTAAGGATGAATATAAAGGTAAACATTGGAGTTCAACAATATGGAATGAAACTACAAATGAAGAAACAGATATTTATGTTTATCCTAAAGAAACAGCAAAATCAGCAACTATAGAATTTAATGGTTTAAAAACTGATATTGTTTATAATGTTTATAGACAAGTTATAGATGATTATTATTTTCCAGAAGAATATAGAAAGAATGTTTTAAAATTCTATATTGATTTTGAAAATCATGGTATTCAAATAGTTAATGAACCAATACCACTTAAAATTGAAATTGTTAGAGAAACTAACAGTAAAATAATTACTGTTAAAATTACTAATCCTAATCAATATAATGGTGATGAACCTCATCCATTGAAGGATGCTAAAATATATTTTAAAGAAATTCAAAAAACTGGTATTGGTGAACCTTATAATATTGTTCAAAAAGATAATGTATTAACATTTAATTTAATTGCTGATGTTGAATGTGGTTATTCATTTATTGAAACTGCATGGTTAGAAAAAGCATATCCAGGTTATGGTTCAGATTATGTAAAAACAAAAACGTATACTGCTGTTGGTAATAATGATCAACCATCAACTTCAGAACCAGGATATGAACCAGGAAGTGTATTTGCATCTGTAGTTGGATATAAAAAATATAATAAAGATACATTACCTCCTACAAATATAGATGCATTTAATGATGCTACTGACGCAGAAGATCCATCTACTCATAATTTATTATTAGAAGAAGATGAACGTGGTATTATTTGTTTTGAAATAACAAATAAAAATTTTGATAAAGAATGGATAAATACAAATTTAATTCAAGTTATTTTAAATAATGAAAATTTGCAAGTATCACCATCTGTTCCATTTGATATTTCAAATAACAAAACATATTTCTTTGTTTATGGTATTACTTGTACAGAATTAACTGAGACAATAACAAATGTAGAAATAACATTTGAAATTTCTGGAACAGCGCCATGTTCTGGTAATTGGATCGATCAAACTAAATCTAAATTTGATTCTAAATGGTATTTCTTTAAACATGAAGAACCATTACAGAAAATTAGTTGTTTAACATGTGATGATACAGATGATACAAATCCATGTAAAGAATATAAAGGTAATGTACAAAATCCTTCTTATGAAACAGCTACACCAACATCAGATCATATATTGGATGTTTATACTAAACAAGATGGCACTATCATAGTTGAAAATACTG
>JBJFGR010000082.1:0-2427 GCA_051892875.1 Succinivibrionaceae bacterium | reverse complement strand
CATATATTGGATGTTTATACTAAACAAGATGGCACTATCATAGTTGAAAATACTGATTATGGTATTCAGAGATTTAAGGTTGTTAACCCAAATAAAAGAGATCCTTCTGATAAAATTAGTATAACGATTTATAAGAATGATAAATCAGAAACTTTTAGTTTTGCGTTTAATGATGATATACCAGTCACAGGGTATACATTAGAAACATTAGGTTTACTTGTTAAAGATATTAATGTTGATTATTCAAATTCTTATGATTATGGAACATTAACATTTAATGTATATGGTATTACTCCATCTAAAGTTAAAGCTCATGTAGAAATTACAACAAAAGATATGCCTATTGCAAGTGATTTCTTTAAGGCAGATTCTTCAACAGTTACATGGTCAGAAAAATCTTTCATTCCTACAGAATGGGAAGAATATAAAAATTATACAATTTTCATAAAATCTAAATTACATTTAGATGGTGCAAAAATTGGTATTCGTTCAATTTATTGCAGTGCTATCAATATTGACAACGCATCTACTGTTGATATAAGATATTCTAATGATCCAAATTTCCAAGCTGGTATCTATGTAACATGTGATGATACATGGTCTGATGGTTCTTATATCATTTTAAATAATGCTAATCTTGTAGATCAAGGTCTACAAGGTAGTGTTAAATATGCAGATTTAAATCCACCTATTGATTTGAAAAATAATAGTGAAAATAATGTTTGGTATAATCCTGTAAGTAAGAACGTAATTTACTTAACAAGAGATATTGATAAAACACAATATATAACTGCTATCAATAATAACTATGTAGGTTCTAAAATGGAAGTTAAAAATATTAAAACTGGTGAGTTACCTCGATTTGATATAAATTATGATGGAACTGATAATATCAATATGAATGATCGTCAATCTATCACATTAAATGCTAGTGGAAACATCCAATCATATAATAAGTTTAGTGCAGGTAATGATTGTCAATTGACATTAGGTGCAGGTGAGTATTACTTTAAAACATTTACTGCAGGTACAAATTTACAGTTAGTTATTCCAGTATTGAATGCAGGTGAATACGTAAGAATTTGTGTTGAAGGTAAAGTTGAAGTAAGTAATGGTGTTAATCTACAAAATAATAATGGTGATTATACAACATTTATGCTTTATTCTGATTATAAAAGTTTAAATGATGATGATTATGCAATTAAATTTGCATCATCTCATGGTAGTCAACAAAACTATGGTGTTATTGTTGCGCCAGATGGTGGTGTTCGTTTTGAAAATGGTAATAAATGGACAGGTGCGATTTGGTCTAAAGGTTTATCAATGGCGAATGGATGTGAATTGCAGTCGGCAGAATAATAGAGGTTTATTATGGCAGGTGTAACAACTGAGATTAATAATTTTAATAAGAACAAATGGATATGTAGATTTTCTAATATGGTTGACTTTACTGATCTTGAATTAGATACTACAGTCCTTGATAATTATATTAGAACAGTAAACATTCCTGATTTGTCAGTAAACATGTTGACTTCAGAATTCCAACATGAAAGACAGTTACATCCAGATCCACGTGGTGCTCGTGATTTACAGACCATCAATATGGAATTTAAGATGGATGAAGAAGGTAAAAACTTCTATTATTTCTGGTGTTGGCTAATGAGCATGAGAGCAGGTAAACCTATCGGTAAAAAAACAGCTCTTGGTGAAAAGCTGTTGAGATTGGACTGTATCGATGCTATAGAAGTTTGTCTATTAAATAACGACAAAGTAATGGTTTCAAAGATGAAATTTTGGCATTGTATACCTACTAACTTGTCAGCATTGAGTCTAGAAACTGGTCAGGCACAGGAAGCTACATTCATAGTCACATTTGATTATGAAAATATGACGCTTCAACCTGTCACTTCCGAAGAATAAAAAAAAAAAAAGAGAGACTTTCGTCTCTCTTTTTCTTTAACATATTAAATTATCTATAAAGCGAAGATTTGCGCAGCCTTCTGGATTTTAGCTTCTTTAACGTCTAGAGCATCATTAGTGCTATAAATCTTCAAGCAGAATGCAAGCAACTTTTCAAAAGCAGTAGAATTCATTGCATAGAATTGAGTGTCTTTCACGTCATGCATTTGGATTCCATGACGGAGGAATGCTTTAAGGCGTCGGTAGAATTTGTCAGTATCACAAATAGCCTTCAGCTGATTCTTAGCAGCGCGAACAGGGTCTTTCTTGGTGACGCATGTGTCAGCTCTTAGCTCATCTTTGGAGTCTGGCGTATGATTGTCGTAACGCTTAGCAAAATCAATCAGGAATCGCTTCTGAGCTTCATCCATGACGTCTTCATCATTAATATCAAGACGTTCATTATAGCCATCTGCCTTCTGCACCCAAGCAAACTTTTTACCAATTCCAGAAATTTCAAAAGCCTTT
>JBJFGR010000081.1:0-11704 GCA_051892875.1 Succinivibrionaceae bacterium | reverse complement strand
ATCTTGATTATAAAAGTCATTTAGCTGTTGTGCTTCGTGTCTCTCATCGATTTCTTTACTAATCATTTAAACTTATGCTCCGAGGTATTTTAAAATTATATCTTGAGTTTCTTGTAATGAACAATTTTTATCTTTATATTCTTTTATTATACCTGTAAAACCGTTTTTATCAATAGTATCCTTTACATTAGGATTCGCACTATTCATAATAACCGGCACACTTATATTGTTATCTTTGATATATCTTAAAATAGGCAAAGTATCTTCACCTACCAAATCAAAATCTAATATAATAAGATTCGCTAAAGAAATAGGAGCATTCGGAGTATCTTCTAATTCTAAAGTACGTTCTGCAGAAGTTTGATGTACTAAGTTAATACCCATCCTTTTCGCTAATATTTTAAAAATCGCTGCAACACTTAGATTATCTTCAACTAATAATACATTCTTTTTATTCAATGTCAAATTCCTTCTTAATATTTTTTAGTGCTTCCTGTAATTCGTTGGATTTATTTTCTCTATCTTCTGGATTACCGAAAAAACTTATTTCCCAGAAAAACCCATACAAAATATGGAACAACGTTGGATAACTAATGAATGTATATACAGGTTTATTTTCTTTATCATAGACATTGAAAGTAGGATTGACATTAATTTTAAGCTTTTTCAATTTATTTACGGATAAAAATTCAATACTATAGCATTCATCGTTTTCATTAATCATATCTACTTCCATTTTAGGAATCATTGTATCAATGACTTTATCTTCAACTTCAATACCCCACCAATAAAAGTTTAATTTACCTTTACAAGTATCTTCACTTTCTTGATTAAATTCTTTATTGAAGCTATCAAAACAAAACATGGAATCTTTTAAGTGTGGATTGTCTTCTATAATTTTAAACAATACTTCAGTAGTCGCATCTTCATCAAATACAACTGGAATTGAAGCTAACATATATCCATTAATTTCTACTTCGTCTTTATGTTTTCCATACGCTTTATAATATGTCTTACCATCTTTAGCAACGAATAAATATTCACTAGGTAACTTTTTCATTTTTTGATTCCTTTGCATAAAATACCCCAAATACTAAATAATAATATCTGGGGTCAATTAACTTTATATTTATAATTTACCGTATTTTGTCTATTCTGTAAAACAGTTATTTGCTGGCTTTTCTAGAGGTTTTCTTTGCTTTGAAGTTATCCTCAATAGACAAAACAAAAGGAGTATATTCTGAAATATCAGATACTAATTTAAATGATTGCACAGAAATGATATAACCATTTTGTTGAGTATAATTCATAGGTACAATTCTAAAGTGAGGTGTAGAAAACTCTAAGGTTTTTTCTATTTCAATATCTAAAGTTAAAGGATTTTCATCTACAATTTTAACTTTACCAATAATAGTCTTTGCATCATCTGAATAAAGAGTAATGTAAAGATCTTTATCGATAATGCTAGTATTAGCTAAAGCAGCTCTAACATATGTATATTTTCCTTTATTTAAGATCATTTTTCTTTTCCTTTATAAAATTTCAATATATTGTTTTTCAATTTTTTCTAATGTATTTGTTTCAGTGCATATATACAGGTTTTCATGTATTGCCTGGTAAGAAAGACTCCAAGACCGTTCTATACAAACATCTTTTTTAAAAATCTGTTTCAAATATTCAATTAATGCTAGGTCTAATCGTCTCATTTTTAGTCCATAATTTAAATATAAACCCATTACTATCTCTGGTTTTAGAACTATCTTTATGATTCTTTTTCCTTGATACTTCATCATTTTCTTTAAAGCTAAAAATGAATATCTATCTAAATCCTGATATAAACCATAACGCATTCTACTACCAGATTTACCCCACGGTTTAATTGTAATTATTTCTTCATCTTTAAAGTAATCCCTGTGAACATAGATTTTATACATTTCTGCTCTATTTTTTAAATAATGTAAAACCTTATTTCTATGATTTCCACTGATTTCTAGGCATATTTTTTCATCGAAGTCATACATTTATAAATATCCTTCTATTCTTAACAATACAATAAATTCCGGAGCAGGATCATAAACTTCAACCTTAACATATCTGTTATCGTAGCCCATGCAAACTGTAATATAGCCGATAATATTTAATTCGTATATTCTGTTTCTAATTATTTCTTTAATTTCACAATTAGCATAGGCACTAGTATCAAGTGAAGATACCAAAACTCCTCCAGTGATATTTGTAATCTGTATTATCTCGACATTAAGATCTTTACACAATTTATCTTTTATGTAGTTATAATAAGCTACTCTTTCTCTATCTGTACTAACCAGCATGTAATTTTAATGCTCCATGCAATAATTCAAAATCATCAACGTCATAAATATAAACAGTGTTATACCTATACATTACTTTATACCCTGTCGCTGCTAACATCCGTTTAATAGAAAACCATTCAAATGTATATAGGGTACCGAGAAATTCAACAGAAAATAATTTTTGCTTATGACGGTATCTAAATATAATTTGTGCCTTTTTATAATGTGTTAATTGTACAAATATATCTTTTATGTATTCAGGTATATTAGGATTCATTTTCTTTCCTCGTATATTCTCTTACTGCGTCGTATATCATTTTATAAATATCTTTTTCATTGATCACTCGATATAATTCCGTAGTAGTATCATCAAACAGTGTACGTAAACTTAAGGTAATTTGTTTTTCATTTAAACCAGCTTTATATAACGAAAAGGATTGATTTTTATTTAGTTTAAATGTCGAGGCAAGATATACTACAAACTTTCTCAAATCACATTTTCTGATATAACGTATAAACGAAATAATATCTTTATCATCAGCATAACAAATATCTATTCTCGGATGGGCTTGGAATTGAGCACTAAATTGTTTTGCATATCTAATTCGTGATTTAAACAGTGAAAGTAATTCATTTTTTATAGTTTGGCTATTTGTTTTATCAATGCTTAATTTAAAACATTTATTTAAATCACTTAATTTAAAATAAATATTATCGTAGAGTACAACTGCCTTATTGTCAAATAAATCAACAATCGGTATTAGAAAACGATCTGATGTTGTATATTCAAAAACGATAGACTTCCGTCTATAAACATAAAATTTGACTAAGTGTGAATTGTGCATTTAAACCTCTTCAATTAAGAATTTTAAGATACGCCAAGAAATCATAAAACGCATTTTCATTTATTATTACACCGACTAATTTACCATCTAAAGCAATTTTATAATCAATATTTAATTCTTTTAGTTTAATTGTCATTGCTTCAACAACTTCTTTATAAAAAGCTTTTGCAACAGGAGTATCACTAAAGATATGACCTAAAAAATAACCAACATGAACAACATCTGATTCTTCACAAAAACACATTACCTTCAATCCAGTGCTGTCATGAAGTTTTTCGTTATATAGCTGACAAAAATTCAATATGTCTCGTTCGTCAATCATACTGTTTTCCTAATTTAATATAGAGCAAACCTAAAATAGTATCTGCCTCATGTTCCTTATCTTTTTTCACACTAAAATGTACCATTTCAGTAGATTGTTTTTCCATTTGTATTCCAGATAGTTCAATAGTAATTTCATGTAAGCAAACATCTATATAATTATTTAGCCCCAACTCTTTTATTAATTTTTTAGCGTGATTCAAAAGTTCCTTTGAGTTTATTTCAAATACCGGCTTAAATAAATACAATTCTCTATTGTTTTTTAAAAAGTATTTGAGTAAAAGGGCAGAAATAGTTTCACAAGTTTCTATCATTTAAATTCCCTATTACTTGTAGAATTTACCATCATTTTTATATGTTGTGATAATTCAAGTA
Organism: Succinivibrionaceae bacterium; assembly: GCA_051892875.1. GTDB lineage: Bacteria > Pseudomonadota > Gammaproteobacteria > Enterobacterales > Succinivibrionaceae > JBJFGR01. Next base: position 7,851 of record JBJFGR010000081.1, on the reverse strand, counting down.
AAGCTTCAAAAGGAACAGTTAAAACTAATTTATTCTTTGTAAAAAATACTCGTTTCGCTGTCATTCCGAATTGAACTAAATTAGACAACACATAATTCTTAAAATAAAGTGCTTCAGACTTATTACAAGGCAAATCAAAACAAATAATATAAGAAATTTCTTTTTTCTCTTGCCTATCATATTGTCCTAAAATATGTACCGGTGAATCTAATCCAAGTATAATCTTCAATGCCTTTGCGTGAGCTGTTGCATCCATAAAGTGTTTTAGCATATTCATTACTTTTGTCCTTTTCTTCTTTATATATTATAAGTATATGCTATTTTGTAAGAAAAGTAAAACAGAAATAGTTAACAAAATACTAAAACCTTATGATTTGTCAGTTATACGTACAATGTGCTTATCTAACAAAGCAATCAACTTATTTCCAAAATATACTTTACTATTTATTGGACTAATCTTCAACAAAGTTTGCAAATCATCTTTTAAATCTAAATTGGTACCACTAATTATACAATTTAATCCGTCAGTATAAGCGCTTAATTGTGATAATGTTATGTTTATATACTTATGTAAATCTTTTTCTACTTTATATTTGAATAGACTTTCAGTAAAAGTTAAAAGATAATTTTTTACTATTTGATTAGATAAACCCCATAGGTCAATACTATAAAACATAGATAAAATTACAGTCTTTTCTATTGAATTTGTGTTTACTGAAGGCACTTCTTTATTGTGAATAGACAAAAATAAATTGAGTTTTTGCATAAAATCAATATCCCTTTATTTTTAGCATTGTATAGACCGAGCACATATCATTATGTTTATATGAAAAAGCTCGAAAATATCTATTACTTTCAAATTTCAGTACATTATCATATGGAGTTATTTCTTGTTCTTCAAATCCTAGTTCTTTCATACAATTTGATATGGCTATTGTTGCAGCCGGATCACCAAATCCAAGTAAAATACAATCGTCTTTAATCTTTTCATAAACTTCGTCTCTGACTAGCTCAGTAGATATACCCCAAAGCTGGCCAAAAAGATATATAGGTAAATCAAATTCTCTTTGTAAAAAATTTATCAATCTATCATTAACTAAATTACGATAGTACTCAGATCTCATTTTACCAATACCTATTAATTCTTCTTTAAAATCATTTGGTATTTTAACAGTAAAAGGATCTGCAGAATATGTTTTTGCGGCATACTTAACCACTTTATTTTTAGTTAAGATACGTTTAGCAAATTTTGGATTGTACTTATATAAAACTTTAAAAGTTGCCGGCATATAGATGCCATGCCTGTTTGTTAAACGAAAAGTAATTGTATTATTTTTGTCATCTACAATTTCTGTTATACTTGTTAAATCAGAATATCCAGGCAACTGCTGTTTTATTCCATCTAATAACTTGTATCGTGTTAATTCATCCATTTTACAAATCTCCTTTTAAAATGTTATTACTTGTCATGCTCTATGTAAAACAGATAATTTATTATATCAGACGTGCTTCTATTTCTGATTTCATGTTACATAATACATAATCCTCTTTGATTCGCTGTAAAGTTTTATAATCATTTAACAAATCTTTCTCACGCATAGTTATATAAACAATAATCTCATTTCCAATATCTGTTTTAAAAGGATGATATGTATATTTTATTCGACTTACTCTTTGTTTGATAAAATACTTATTTATAATAGGTTCGATTTTGTTAGCCAAAGCAAATGTATTCGTATAAGGTATAATCATTGTTATCTCTTTCCTGACTGCTTCAACTACGCCGGTACAATACATACTTAACTGAATAAAGAGTTTGGATTCGAGATTCATTGTTTTACTTTCACTTTACTGAATTCTTCGCACAAGGTATTAACAAATGCTTTAATACTCGTTTTGTATAAAACATGGTATTCATCTTTTAGTTTGTTTTCTTCTAATACGATTAAAATTGCCTTATCTGCAACTGAAAAATCATCAAAATAAAAAACATAGCCTTCCTGATCAACAACGTTTTTTATTAACCATTCGCTAAGTTTGCCGCAATAAACAGAATAATCCTTATTATCTTGAATATCTATCTCTTTATAAATTGGATATTTCATATATGAATTATGATTATTATTTTCACTTCTCATTTCAATACAAAACTTTATAAATTTTTTCATTATGCGTCTTCTCTTTCTATAATTAATTCTTTTATATCTTCTTCTATAAATTTAATAAAGTTAGTATAATTTATTTTAGCGAGAGTTAGATATGGTTCTATACACGAAAATTCAGATATCGATACCATCACCGTATATTTTCGAAAACTTTCGCCATCATAAATATCTACACATAAACTATTAAATTTATCATAGAAATAATCTTTTACTAGTGTGTTTAATTTTTCACCGTGATTTATAGTTGGAAGTTCTAATGTGAAGCTTTGTGTTTTTAATTCATTGCTAACATAAGTCTGTATTACAAATAAGTATTCTAACATTTGATTTATCCAATTCTGTTATAACGCTGCCTTAAAACATCCTACAAGAGCGTTAGGACTAATCTTCAACAAAGTCCTATAATGTTCTTTTAAATCCATCGCAGCAACCTTAACTGTAACTAAAACTTCACATTCTTGCTTTAAGGCGGAGATTGCTAAATATTCATTTTTATGATAAATCGTCATATCAGGAATGTTAATAAAAAATGTCTTTAATCTATTTTTAATTGAATCAAATACCTTTTGTAATTCTATTTCTGGAGTCGGACTATACAAAGGCAAAACAGCACTATATTTAATAATTTTATCTTGTTCTGTTGCAATGTTAAACAAAATATTAGTAGTATGAGTATACATTTTACTGTTATCCTTTTACTAATTCTAGCTCTCTTAATTTATTTATTATATAGATACACATACTTTTTTTGTCAATCATATATAATGTACGATAATCACCTTTAAGAAGTTCACCGTATATCGAAAGACTAATTGAAATTACTTGATCTTCGTACTCATATCTATCGTCTTCATAATATTTATCTTTTATCCAATATACCCACGAAAAACAAAAATCTTGAAAATATTCTTGTAATTTAATTTTAACTATTTTTCGAATAGTATCTAAACTTCTATCCGAAATCAATTCTTCTGGAGCAACAAAAGAGTTTTCGTATATCTGTTTTGAAGATATCGAATCTGTTTTGACATCACGATCAAAGAGTTTTACATTTATTATTAAGCTCATAACGTACACTTGTCCAATTCTTTAATGCTATCAATAAAATAATCACAAACAGTTTTTTTATTTATTCTATAAAGAGTTCTGTACTCTTCAAGTAGTTGATGCTCAACTAATCTTATATCAAAAGATATGTCAAATCTACTCCCTTTGGGCCAACTATAACTAACTATATTATCAGAAAACTTATCACTACTATAGTATTTTGCCACTTGAGCAATCAATCTATCTTTTATTAATTCTTCTGGGTTTGACAAAAAAGCATCTAAATATATATTTATTTTAATACCATAGGCTTCAAGATTATAGGTTTCTAAATCAACTATGTCTTTAGGATATATATAAATACAAATTTTTAACTTTTCTAACATTATCAACCTTTATATATTATTCTTAAACTCTTCAATAATCTTTTTTACTTCATCGAGTAATAAAACTAAAGCAGATTTACGATCAATCTTATATATAGTAAACAATTCATCATTCAAATCCTTATACTCAAAATTTACATTTATTGCATATTGAAAGGTAGGCGATGGCTCTGATTTATAATCTTGTGGTATGGGAAAAGGTTGAAATACATGAACGGCATAAACACTCTTAAAACAATCCTTTAACTTACTGTGAAGAGTGTTCGGAAATATACGATTAGTCATTATTGATTCGGGTATACTTATTATTTCATCGTCCAATTCAATATTAGACAAATCTAAACGATAATCATCAATATTAATATACGCAAAAACATTCTCACCCATTTACATACTACCTTTTTTATTTTATATATTTATTGTACTATGTAAATAAAATAATGTAAAACAGATATAAATAAAGGCCTGGAATAATAACCAAGCCTGTTTTTCTATACTAAACGATTCTTTTGGTTTCGTTGCTTAATGCGTCGTTTTAATTCCATTTCTTCTTTATATAACAATTTCCTACAATTTTTTGTTAGCAATGAACCTTTCCAACTATTAAAATTCTGCCAGATTTGCTTATTTGTAATATCCTTAATGTTTAGCAATTTCTTTAACTTTTTTCTTTCTTTAGTTATCGCATATCGAGTAGGCCGTTTTAACAATTTGCCTGTTTCTAACATTAAATACCTAGTTTTTAAGAATTTAAATCCATGTTTCAAATCTTTTATTTTAGTTTTCTTTGTATTAACGGTTATTTTAAATTGTTTACATTTTTCTATTATTTTATCTCTAACTTCTTCCAATTCTTTTTTGTCATGTAAAATTATAAAGCTATCATCCATATATCGACCATAATACTTTATTCCTAACTGGCTTTTTATGTAATGATCTAATTTATTTGCATACATTATTCCATGTAATTGACTTGTTTCTGAACCTAGACCCAGAGATTTATCACCAAAAGCTTCTACAAATTTATCAATATAAAACAACAAGTTAGGATCTTTTATATATTCTCGATATGTACTCTTTAAAATACTATGATCTATGTTTCCAAAATAATCTTTAAAATCAATAAATAAAATGTAACCTTCTCTTTTATACTTTTTATAAAATTGTCTTAAGAAATATTCAAATCTTTTAATCGCAAAAGATGTACCTTTGCCTTTTTGGTTTGCATAATTGTCATGAATTATATAATGAGTATAAATGGGATATAAAATACTTCTACAAAGGTTCTTTTGAACAATTCTTTCTGAAAAATGTACTGCTCGTATAGATCGTACTTTGCCTCGTTCTAAACATTTAAAACAAATAAAACCTTGCCTAATGTCTTTTAATTGCAATAACTTTTTTGATAAATTACTATTTTTTATAAAAGTGTCAATGATGTATTTTTGTACTGATATTTTCCAGCTGACGTGATTAGAGGCTTTAGCTGCAGCTTTACATAAATTGTTAAAATTTGTTAATCGATTAAAGTTATCATATTGAGTCAAGAATTGCTTTTTCTTCAATTCTCGTTTTTCTTTTCTTCGTATATAACGTTTTTGTCTTCTTGATAAAGTCATAAAATGTCCCCCGAGCAAGTCTATTAACTAATATTATTTACCTACTAAATTCAAAACCATGAAATAAAAAACGAATGACGTTTTTTACCATGCACTAAAAAAGGCGTTCGGTTTTTCATATCGAGGGACTTATTTACAAAAAAATTATTTTTTTTTGATGGTTGTTTGTTCCTTCCTTATACGAATTCGTTTTCATTTTATATAACATTATATAAAATTACTAATACATTTCATTGTTTCGGTATTAAAACCAATTTAAGGAATCACAAAGGGCAACGAATGCCCGTATTCGTTGCCAGATTACCGTTGGCATTACCATTACCGTTGACATTACAAACGTTAGTAGCGTTGTTACTAGCACAACGAGCAGTCAAAACAACAAACAGCCTTTATTTAGAACTCCTCAACAACTTTTTTCTTTAGTGCTTCTTTGCCAAAGCTGTGTTTCTTTTCTCAGAATTGATAACAATTCGCTTATTTTTTCGAAGTCACCATAAGTTATTGTTTTAATACAATCTTTTATTGTGTTCATTAACAATTCCAATTTTAATATCAATTTCAAAACTTCGTTTAAATGCATTAATCTACAAAGTTTTTTATTTTCATCATCTGGAATATAATCATTCGCTTCCACAAGTTCTGATACTATTTCATTAGTATAATCAATTGCTGTTTTGGAAAGGTTAGGTCTATATTTCTTAGCGACTTTATTATCGTTTACCATTATAGATACTACTTTGTTTCTTAACTTTTGAGCAGTAAGTATAACTTTCAATTCAGCAAACTTTCTCAGTCTAGCAGGCACAGTCATGTTCATTTTACCTATGCGTTTACAATTGAAAATTAAAATTGAGCAATCTTAACTTCCTCACTTTGTTTCGGACGAGATTGCTCAACGAACCGAATATGCTACGCAATTCGGAAGCACAAAGGGCAACGAATGCCCGCATACGTAGCCAGACTACCGCTGGCATCACCATTACCGCTGACAGAACAAACGTCAGTAGCGTAGTAACTAGCACAACTCGACAACCACCAAGCACTTCTATTGCTACCGTTTGACATGAATTTAACTCTAGCTGATCCAGAATGTACAAACAATGGATAAGAAACACCGATATTTGCTTCTGGATTCCAATATCCTTGAGCATATCCTAAATTACTTCGAATCTGAGTACCGTATACTTCTATTTCGTTAGGTAACCATAATTTACCCATGTTTTCCCAAGCCCAGGAAGTACTATATGTCAGCGCTGTGGATGCATTATAACGTTGATCCAACAAATTTCTTTTAGTTATAATTTTACTTGATAATTTAGAAGGTAATAATTGTAAAATACCTGCACCCTCACAATTGGCACCGTGTGCAAGATTATTATATGCACTTGTAGTATAGTTATTAATACCATTTAAGATGGCATATATACCAGATGCTAACCAGGGATAAGGAGTAGCAGAAGTAGCATTATTTGTATCTACTGGATTCCATTTAAACTCTGTATCGATAACTTCTCTTGAAATAAAATCAATATGACTAGGAATAACAGTATCACCACAATTCTTGTATGTATTTATACCCGCAATTTGACACTGCAAAGTTTGAGAATTGACTGTTTTTCCGTCAACGGTACCTGCATTTACAGTAACAGGGATGTAATCTCCAACATATAAACCAGAATAATCATTTGCGTCGATTCTTGCTTTAATCCAAGCCCATTCGTCTGAATACTTAGTAATTTCATTTGCAAAAACCCGAGTCAAGTCTCTGCCTTCATATATTCTGTTTGCGATAAGACGTAAAATTTCAGTAGTTGGAAGCATGCTGTTGTTACCTAATCTTGTAAGAGGAGTGTTAATATATTCTGTCATTATAAATTTATTCCATAGAAGGTTTATATGTAATGTTAGAATATTTATATTGGTACAAAAATAGACTTGTTGCAACTAAGAAAAGACAAGAAAAAAGTAGGTTAGTTAGATTGACAAGTAGTATTTATACAGTACTTTACAAATAACCCTTATCATAAAGTATTTGAGCAATTTATAATATTAACAAGATACTTTCTTAAGATTAATTAGTAAGTTCTTATAATATGTCAACAACCTCAAAATCAATTTAATAGGTGAATAATGAAATGACAGAAAATAAAAACGTATTTATTGAAAGTTTTAGAAAAGAAGTTAAAGCATTAATGGAAGATTCTGCATTTGATAGACAGTCTGTAGGAAATACTGCAAAAACTAATGGTCCAGATGAATCTTTCCAATCTATGTATGCAAATGTAGCAGCTGAAATTATGGCTTTAGATAATTTTTTCAATGATTGGTTCTTAGATCATCCGGAAACAGCTCAGGTTGAAAATTCTCAAATCGTTAGAATGGCCAAGCGTATTAAACAAGCTGCAAATGCTTTAGGTACTTATAATTTTAATGCTTACGAAAATCAATAAATAAAAAATCGAATTAGTATATAAATAAAAGACTTAGTTGTTATACTGAGTCTTTCTTTTTTATTAAATTTTGAAATATATCAGACTCATATCCTTTTATTTGTAAAATCCTTCAACCCTTAATAATGTTATTGTCGAATTTATTTTATTTCAATGTAATACATAACTAACTACTTTTAATAAT
>JBJFGR010000080.1:0-11759 GCA_051892875.1 Succinivibrionaceae bacterium | reverse complement strand
TATGAGGACTTCACTTTTCATTAGGCCAATTTCTTCAATACTTCTTCACTCGTAAATAGTTGCTGCTTAACGTTCTCAAATTCAGCATCTTTCTGAAGACCTAATCTAATAAATCCTTGATGACCATGTTCCATGTACCAAGAACTACCTTCCTTATGCCAATATGGGAAACGTTCACCTATATCTCCTATAGAACCACGATAACCAATTACATCTTCATACATTGTAGAACCTACATCGTAATAAATGAATCTAGGATCGCGAACACTTGCTAACTGCTTACTATCATAAAATGACATTGAGTTAGTCATCTGAACACGTTTAAAATCTGTAAATGGGATATTATGCTTCTTCAAAAATTCTACATTCATGAAACAATACCAAGGATGAACTCTCTTATGAAGACGATAACCACCACGGTCACCACATATATCTCCAAAAAGGTCATATCCCTTATTCTTTACATGTTGTAAAATTTCATGTGGATCTGCCAAACAGATACAGTCACTATCCAATAATAAAGCATACTTTGTCTTTACTTCTTGTAATGCCTTATTTACTGTATCAGCATGACCACCACCTGGATTGTCAATAAATTTAATTCCATACTTATTTAATAAGTTTCTATTTTCTGAATAATAAGCAGGAGAATTTTCATAAATCAACAATTCATCTTTAGTAACTCCAAACTGTGCAAGTTGATGCAAGCATAGAGTCAATTCTTTTGTTGCTTTATAAGCACAAATTATAATTGTTAAATCTGACATTTATACCTTACTTCAATTCAACTTCATAATCGCCAACCTTAAAGTCGACTACTACATTCAACTTCTGCGTATCTTGAATACTCAAACATAAATCATTTAACTTGTCAAGCTTACAATTCTTGAAATGATAAATCATTGTTGACTTCTTACCACCAGTTAGAGTGACATCAAAATCAAAAGAAATTTTATAATCTTCCTTATTCTGCTTCCATAGAGTCTTATGAAAGAAATAATATAAATCATATTCTTCACACTTGAAAATCATCTGAAGTGTCTGTGTGTTAATATCCTTAACTTCTTCTGTTGTCCCTGTGGTTTCTGTTAGAAGACTTTTACTTAAAGGTTTCTTTTCAACCTGGAATTTGTCGACAAAAATTGTAGAAATATGCTTTTCCATATTTTTTTCAACATTTCCAGGAACAACATTAGAAACCTTAACGTTTAACTTAAACTGATTTACTAATGGATATACTGGCTGTTCTTTCTTACCAGTTTCAAATACGCTATTATCTACTTCTTGTATCATATTTCACCTCACAAATGAAAATATAAAAAATATTGCAATTTTTATATTGCAATATTATATATTTTCATTCTAATTTTTCTTTTCTTTTTTGTCAGGTTTTTTATCAAGTTTTTCTATAATCTTCATAAGAATCTCTTGTGTCTTAGAGAGATTAACTTCCTCTAACTCATTTTTCTTTTTGTCCTCATTCTTATCCATAAAAACCCCCAAAAACCTATACAAAATTATTCTACTGTCTCAGTTGCTTCAACCACCGTTTTCTTCTTTGTCTTTTTCTTTGGTTTAGTTTCAACAATCTGAACTTCTTTACTGTTTTCACTAATAGTGTCTTCTTCACTAATAACGTCATCCTTTACCTCTTCAACTGGAACATCTACTGGAACTTCTACTTCTGCTTCCTTTGCTGCAGCTTCCTTTGCTTCACGTTCTTCTTTTAAACGTCTCTGTTCAGCTATAAATGCTTCATATTCTTTTTCAAATTCATCTAACTTTGACTGTTGTGCTGATGCTTTATGATTATGAATTGCTTGCAACATTCTTTGTTTTTCAGATGAACGTTGTGCTTGTTGTGCTCTTAAAGCCTCTCTACGTGCGATTATATCGGCAAGTATTTTATTTGACATTAGATCTCCTTGTTTTAAATTCTCTATTTCTTTTTCTGCGATTTCTTTAAAGATAATCTTTGATTTTGTTTTTGAAATGTATTTTGACATTTATACCTCACAATGATCAATCATCGTTTCAGGAACATTCAATATTGTATATCCAACTGGATCTTTTGCACGTGTAGATATAATTCGTAAATTAAATAATCTTACTCCTTGAATAGGATCTGCTTCTGAAACTACTTCATAAACACATGTATCTCCTGGTGTTGTTGAATGAACATGCATACCAGGATATAGTTCACAAAATTTCTTTTCTACAGCTCCTACTTCATTACCAGTTGGCTTATATTCCTTTGCTTCTTTTACTGCCGCATTCAACTTATAGGCTACCCAATCTGGACAACCTTTTGTTTGAACTACTGCTTTCATAGCATGTAATAAAATATTGAGTTGTTCTCTATACACTTCCATTTGCTTTTTCCTTAGCCTTCTTCATTAGCTTTTTTATTGCTTCATCAGTCGACTTTTCCTCTTTATTTATATTTTCTTGAGGAATTTCTTCTACCTTTGGAAGTTGTTTTTTAATGACTCTTTTATAAGCCTTATTATTTCCAATCCACTTTGCCATAAACTATCCTTTTAAAAAGTTATATAATTCTCTTGGTACTGCTGCCTTAATTCTTTCTTTATCATAATCAGATAACTGTTTAAAGTCTTGCTTTGCAAAACCTTTAAATACTATATCATCCATTAAACACTTACATATATATGACTTAGGCATAACATGTAAATTTAATAGCAAACCTTCATTTCTATCTTGTCTTAATGAATGAACATCTTTTCCTGTAAATAAAGGAATTAACTGCAATAACCAACGTCCATCTTCCCACCCAACTTCTGAACAAAAATCCCACCATATTTCATCAGAAAATTCTACATGAGGACTTTCAACTAAATAAGATTCTTTTATTACTGGATGAATTAATCTTGGTCCTGAATTTTTCTTTTGATATTTGTTTGGATCATATTCCTGACCTTTAGAATCACCTCTATCACGAGATGCGTTTTGAATTGCATATTTTACATTTTTTCTATCTTTATAATGCAAATCACGAACTTCAGCTCCACGCTTCTTAATTAAATTTATTTTAGACTTCCATTTAATTAAACCACCCATTTTTCTAGCTAAACTTCTTCTACGACGTTCACCAGCTGTAATCTTCTTTAATTCCTTAACATTACCTGTTTTAGGATCAATTACTACTCGATAATTTGGATCTGATGAAATCCACTTAGCTTTCTTCACAGATGGTCCATAAGGGTGACCATTCTTATCACGCTTTCTTTGATAAACCCAACGTTTATGTACAGTAGCTTCATCTACTTCATCTGTACATAATTCTGCTATATCTTCTAAATAGTCATCTAAATAATTATCCATATATTATTTATTATAAATATAATATAAAGGAGTAAATTCATGAAATCATTAGTTATTAAATATAAATCAAAAAAGAATGGTAAAATTGTCACAAAATGGGGAGTTTTGGATCCTCAGAATCCTGGCAAAATTTTACGTTCTTATGATAAGAAAGAAGATGCTGATAAATCAGCTAAGGTCACTAAAGTAGGTAAAGCAACTGATACTCGTTCAATGCATGCAGGTTCATATAATAACATTATGAAGAAACCTCTAAATGAAAGAATAGGTGAAGGTAAAACTACTTGGAATGCAAAAGAATGGAAACCTAATTTTGAATATCTAGCAGAAAGAGCCTCTGAAGCCGCTTCTGAATGGCTGGATGATAATGATGATGCTACGCCTGAAGAATTAGGTCATTATATTGCAGATTTTATTGTTGAACATCAAGACACTGTCTTAAAAGAATTTGGTAAAGCAGTCATATCTGAAATTCTAAATAACTGGTATACCGGAGACAATGATGACGTCCATGAATTAGCTGACAGTGTAGATGATTATATTGATGATAATTTAGCTTAAACAAATAACTAAAATTTTCATGTTATAAATAATTATAGAGGTAATTAATATGGCAGAAAAAGTACCAGGATTTGAAGAATTTATTAAAGGACTAAAGAAGTCTCTAAACGAAGAAGAAACTACTGAAACAACTGATAACAAAGAAGATATGTCTGAACTTGACGCTGAAAAAGCTAAGACTTCCATACAATCCATTGTTGATGCTTATATGAAAAAGGATCCAAAGGATGGTCTTAAAGAACTTGGCGAAGATATTGGTAAAGCAATTGTCTACTTCGCTTGTAAAGAATATGTGACTTTCGATATGTTCAACTCTGATGTTGAACAAAAGGCATACGAAAAAATCGTTAGAGACAAAATTGAAGAAGCATATAATAAGACTTTAGTGGAATTACTACGTAATATTGGTATTACTCTAAAGAATGCTAAAAATACTTCTACAAACTAATTACAACCAAGCAAAGGATTCGGGCAAGGTTGGGAATATGGAGGAACACTCCATATTCTTTTTTATATAAATATAATATGCTAACATTAGACAAAAACTCAGATTTTAAACGAATTGAAACTTCTAAAATTCAATCCAATTATTATGATTTGGATGTTAATATAGTCGACACAGAAGTATGGTCCTTTGATGCATTAGACCAAGCTATCGAAAATGTTCTATTGACAAATAAAGGTGAACGTATTTTTAACTATTCTTTTGGAACTCCTTTAATTGAACTACTATTCGAAAATGATGTAAATACAGATTATATAGTCGATAAAGCTATGGATGTTATAGAAGCATGGGTTCCAATAAAAATCATTAGAAGTAAGACACAATTACAAAGAGATAAAGAAAATCATGCAATTTCATTCTTTATCTACTATAATTCTAATGACGGAATGATTAGAGACCACTGTTTTGCTAGACGCCTAAGAAAATAAGAATCTTTTTACTAAGGTCCATTTTACAACTAAATGGATCTTTTTTATATTTACTGCAAAAATCAAGAATTTTATATTATAAATAATAATAAATGGTAAAAGAGAATAGCAAATAATACAGCAAATTTTTAGCAACTTTTTATTTTTGCAATTCTTTTAAGCAAATTTTTTAAGCAAATTATCTCTTTTACCTATAATATAAAATCAGGTTGATGACTATACCATCTGTTATGTTATTTCAGAAAAATAGTTACCATAGAAGAGGTTTTTTGTAATACGAATCCTTACAAACTATTTTATAAAGTTTATTTTTATAAAAAGAAAGTGATCCTCGGCTCAACCCAATGAGTTATAGGTGAAATGGACCCCAGAAGAAATTCTGAATATAATAACACAAAAGAACAGTGAGTGTTCAGTGATAAAAGTTTAACGAGCTTTTTATACGCCGTCTTGAGTATTTTTGAATAGTTAAGTCCTTGTACAGGAAGACCACCAGGGTAAAGTCAAAATGTAAATCTCCTTATACGTGAGAGTCCGATATACTGAAAAGTATTATCCTAACGTTCTATAAGTCTTCCATAGGCTTATAGTATCAAGGTCCTCTACCTGAAAAAATAGTTATCCTATTAAAATTAATTCTATAATAATTAAATACATTGGATAACTCTGGTAAGAGTTATCCAATGTGTCAATTCCTTAGGAATTGACAATTTTCTTAATATGAATAATTCTTAAATAAATTCTCTTAATTAAAATCTCTTAAATAAATATCTTAAGGGATTAAATCTTATAGGATATAAATCTTATAGAATTATCTTATAGTAGAATGGAATAATGGGTTTATATGTTTAGTGATTATTTGAATAAACAATTTAATTCTTTTATGGATTCTTTAAAGGTATCTTCTTTAAAGAAGAAAAAACATAAACCAATTAATGAAAAGTTTAATTTAATTGGATCTATTGAAATAAGTAAAGATAATCCATATAAAGAAATAGTTTTATATAATCTATTAGTTAATCAAACAAAACCTTTAAATGGTTTATATGTTCATTTGAATCTAATAGATTATCCTAATAAAGAAAAAGATTTAGAATTATCATTTCAGTCATTATTACTTGAATTCAGTGATATTATAATAGTCAAATGGCATAATTATTCATCTGAATTTAATGTATTATCAGTTTATCCTTTTCATAGTATAGACCATATATATCTTTTTGATCAATATACAGAATATGATAATGATACAGTCAATTATTTCTTTGAAAATAGAAAAGATAGAGTAATACAGAATTTAAGTAGTGATAACTTCCATAAAAAAAGAATTTATAAGAATAGTATCTTTGTTTATAACTTAAATGACGATAGTTATGAATGTAAAGAAAAAGAAAATACAAAAGTACCATGTATTGAAAATATGGTTAAAAAAGATGTATTTATTCCAGCATATACAATAGATGAAAAATTTGATATAGATGCTTTACATAGATTCTATAATAATCATATAGAAATGTTTAATATAGTTAATTCATTTAGGAATGAATATAGTATTTCAATTACTGAAAAGAATTATAACACTTATAAAGAAAAAGGTCTTGAAATGGACCTTTATAGAATATTGCATAATAGTGATATAAAAGAAGCTTGGCAAAAAGTATATCCAGGTTATGATTTTTCTTTATATGGAGATATAAGTATTCAAGGTATTTTGAATAGTACTATTGAAGTTGCTTCTATTGGATATAATTTCCCAGAATTCTTAATTGAGAATTTGAATTTAATTAGACATAAGATAATTGGTAAAATTGATAAGATAACAATATTGGAAAATACTCATCATTATCAGTTGAGTATGAATAGTAATGTTAGAGATGTATTATCGCTACGTATGCAAAATATCAATTATCTTAATAATATGACTAACCAATATTTTGAAAGAACTTGGCCTAATAGAGATGAGAAGCCATATTATGGTTTCCACATGTATGAAGATAGTGTCAAGTATCTTTATGATAATTGTGAACAAGATTATTTGATTATCTTTAATACTAAGGTTATATTAAAGAGTGAATTATTATATGATGAAAATGATGTATATTGTGAATATGGTGATTATATAAAAATCTTTAATATGAAAAAGTTAAAAGAATTAAATATAAAATTTGATTCATTTGAACAGTTTATTAAAGAATTGAAAGAAAAAGGTATAGAGATAATTAAATTAGAAATGGATGCAAAGACAATTACATTGCCAATAGATTTTGATAAATACAATGGTGTAATGTTTATATTTGCAAGATTGAGATATAGAGTAATACAGAAATACTTGCGTGATCATGGAGTGAGCTTAGTTTATGATAAATTTTGGAATAGTCGATAATGAGAATGCTCAGCAAGTATATTACTTGTTGAAGAGTATTAAAAAGAATTGTAAATTTGATTATACAATTACTTTAATAGAATGCAGTAAAAAGAATCCTATCAAGAATGTAATTGATGGTGTTAAAAAATATACATGTAAATACGAAGATGCTAATAAAATCATAAGAGAAAAAGTAAAAGAAAATCTTTGTATTTTAAATCCTAACATTCTAATAAAGAAAGATTTTAGAATAGAAGACGTATCAGAGCCATTCATTTTTGGAGAAAATTGTTATTTTTTACCTAGAACAGATGAGTTTAAAGAATATAAAAAGACTTTAGATTTACCTGTAGAAATATGGGATGGAGAGTCTAATTATATAGATTGGCTTTATAAACATGAACATGATTGGAAATTCTATTATGAAGATTTTATTGTGTCTATGACAACATGGCATAAGAGAATTCATGATAATGCAACCTATGAAGCATTAGAGAGTTTTGTAAATCAGAAATGTGATTATAATTACAAAGTAATGATAGTTCTTGCTGAAGAAGAATTTGGAAAAGAAGTTCCAGTTAGAATGAAAGACTTTGTAGAAAGTCACAAAGATAAGGTTGAAATTTTATGGACTTATAAAGATACACGTCCATTAAAGAAATTAGATCCTACAATGGAAAAATATCCAGAATGTCCTATAGTCACATTAGATGATGATGATATTCTAGATGAGAATGATTTACAAAAGTTATACATACAACACATGGAAGATCCATGGTCTGTATATGGTTCTATGATTGATAATTGTTATGGAATAGAACATTTCGATTATGTTTGTAAATGGGTAGCAAATTGTAGAATATGGCCACCACATTGTTTGTATAATTTTCCATTAAATGATTTTTATGAATACTTTGGTGGAATAATTGATGATAATTTCAATGCGGTAAGATGTTTATATAAGATGACACCTGTAAAAGAAATAAAGAATATTCAGAGTCATAAGAAGAATGATAGTGAAATTAAGTTGACTTATGAATATGCAGATACAGACTGGCCTAATTTGTATTCTAATTTTATTATGCAACATTTAAAAGAGTTGCCACCGGATTTATTATATGAGTGATATAGTTTATTTAGAAAAAGTGAATGAAACAGTAATTAAAGTAGATTGTAATGATGAAGTAGCACATAATCTATATTGTCGTTATTCTGCTTATTCTCCTGGTTATATTTTCAATCCTAGATATAAGATGCATGTCTGGGATGGTATGATACACATGTATACTCCAAGAAGTAGTACCATTCCTATGGGTCTTTTACCTGACGTTATTCGTTATTTTGATAAAGAAGGTATTGAATATAAATTATCTAATTTCACCAATATGATTGATGAAAATATAGATGATTGGTTTGAACAACAAATGACTATGAATATGGTCAATGCACCATATCCTTTACGTGATTATCAGAAAGAAGCTATTTATGCAGCATTAAAGAATAAAAAAGGTATTTTACTTTCTTGTACTTCTTCTGGTAAATCCTTAATGATTTTCAATATCATTGTGACTTTATTGACACAAAAGAAATTAAAGAAGACTATGATTGTTGTTCCTAACAAAACCTTAGTTGAACAGTTGTATAAAGACTTTATTGACTATGGATGGAAGAACATTGATATTTGTGTGACAAAATTATATGATGAAGAAAAGAAGAATGTAGATTTTAGAAAGCCAGTATTGATTACAACTTGGCAATCAATTTATAAGAAAGAAAAATCTTTTTTTGAAGATTATCAAGCAGTAATATGTGATGAAGCCCACCAAATCAGGTCACAATCTTTATCTACAATCTTAAAATCATGTACAAATGCAAGTTATAAGATTGGTACTACTGGTACTTTATCTACAGAAGCATCAGATAATTTGACTATTCAGAGTATTTTAGGAGATATTTTATTTGAACTTAGAAGTAAGGATTTGATTGAGAAGGGTTATTTGACAAAGATTACTATTGCAAATATCTTGGTAAAATATCCTATGGAGTTTATTAAGACACATAAGAATTTGCAATATCCAGAAGAAGTTAGATATGTAGAAGAATATCCTGAACGTAATAAAGCGCTAGATTTAATCCTGGACCATACTCCAGAGTCTCATAATATCTTATTGCTAGTAAACCATCGTGATCATGAAAAAAGCCTCCAGGAATACCTGAAAGCGAAATATCCTAATAAGAAGGTAAGTATTATTGATGGTTCTGTAAAAGCAAAAGAAAGAGAAAGTATTAGAACTGGAATTGAAAATGAAGATGGAACTATTTTATTAGCAACTTTTGGAACTATGTCTACTGGTGTTAACATTCCTAAACTTCATGCAGTTATATTATATTCTAATTCTAAGAGTAAGATTAAGGTCTTACAGAGTATTGGACGTGGATTGAGAAAACATAATACAAAGTCTCATGTTATCTTATATGATATTATTGATGATTTATCTTATTATACACCAAAAGGTAAACATAAGAAGAATTACTTATATCAGCATTGGGAAGAAAGAACAAAGTATTATGTTGAACAAGAATTCCCACAAATTACAACTAATTTAAAGTTGGAGTATCATCCTGAAGATCAGGAATAAATTCGTCATCTGCTATATGTTTGATAGCTTCTAATTTGTGATATTTTTTATTTCTATGATATATTTTAGTTATATCATAGATTTTTTTTGTAAATTTTTCTTTGTCCCAATTGAATGTATCAATATTTGGTTTATTTGAAAATAAGTCTACATAGATAAAGCGTACTACTATATTATCTTTATTTTCACATATAAATCCAAATGTATCATCTTTTTCATATCCAAAATAAAAATAATTATCACCAAATGGATATACATTTATACCCAATGTTTTTATATAATCAATTACTTCTTGGAATGCATTAGAGAAAAAGACGTCCATAAAGTATTTATATAAAAAAAGAACCACTCTTGCGAGTGGTCTTTTTAATTTTGTTTAATCAAAGATTAGACAGACTTGTCAACATCTTCCTTAGATGCTACTGGACGGAAAGAAGCTACGTCAATTCCCTGAGGAACTTTTTCAATATCTTCAACCTTGTAGTATGCATCTGTTGGAGCTTCGAATACCTTTTCTGAAACTGCGGAAGTTGCAGAGAATGGCTGTCCGAAAGATACTGCTGTTGCGTAATTTGGTGAGAACAATGCTGAACCGTCAGTTTCACCTGATAAGGTTTCTGCACGCTTGAAATCACCTTCGCCCCAACCTGACTGTGGTGTGTTAACTGTACGCTTATTATAACCTTCTGGGTCCTTAATATCGTATGCTAACTTGGTGTAAATACCATCACGCCATGTTGTCTTGCCATTTTCATCTTTTGCAACAACGTACTTCATGTCTTGTTCGTAGTCATTGCCTTTTCCGTATAGATCTGGATTTTGTAATGTTTTGTAAGCCATTATATTTTTCCTCCTACTAAAAAATTACCATACTAGATCTGTAGACATGCCGTCTGAGAATAGACCATTAAACTTCAATAGACGATAGTAGTTTTCAGCGCCTAACATGTTAGTTGCGAATCCATAACGAGACATAATACCAACACGTGGTGAGAAGTCGTTTGGATCAACTGCCTGGTTGATAACACCAGTTACGTATGGGCAGAATACTACACCAGCATCAGACAATGAAGAACCCTTATATGCTAATAGAACTTCACCGTTATCAGTTGTACCATCTTCAGATACAGCGTACTGATCACAGTATACCTTGATTGAATTGTTTAGAGTACCGATTTCTGGAGTGACTAGAGAACCGTTGACGTCGTGCTGAATCTTGTTGAAGAATGGAGCAGCGGACTGTAGAACTGTAGCCATATCAGGAGAAACTACTGCGATGTTTGCAGCGCCTCTACGAGTAGCGGTACGAATATCGTTTGCAGCCTTTTGGATCTGTGTAACGATGTTTGAATATCTTTCTTGAGACCAACGACCGATGATACCGTCATAATTAGACTTGTAATCTTCGCCAGAAGCCTTATTGTAAATCTTTGGTGTACATAGAGACTTACAACGACCGATTGTTTCACGGTCCATTTCTGCGGTCATTTCTGCCTGAAGAACGTTAATCATTTCAGACATCATTTCAATACCCTGCATTGCCTTAATATCAGCTGCAGATTCTAGAGAGAATGATGCTGCTAGTTTACGTGTCTTAGCAACGATAGACTGTCTTGATAGCATTAGGCCTAGTTCAGGCATCTTACGATCGCCCTGCTTGGTGATTCCCCAACCTTCACCAGTCTGAGTATCAACACCAGTACCTGCATCGTATGCACCGTCTGTGTTCTGAGTAGAACCTGTGAAACCAGAGAAACGAGGAACTGCCTTCCATGCTGCTTCAACTAATTCTGTTGGATCGTTTGTCTTATAGATGTAACGTAGTGCGAATGCCAAACCAACTGGACCATTCAATGGCTGAACACCAACCAATACGTTTGCGAATAATTGTGGGAATACTCTACGAACTAGTGCCATAG
>JBJFGR010000079.1:0-11797 GCA_051892875.1 Succinivibrionaceae bacterium | reverse complement strand
CCCTAACAAAGGAGCGAATGGAAAAGCTGGTTTTTAAGAGTTAAATCACAGTTTATACAAAATGGTGTTTACTCCCTAATATTATGTATACTTTATGAATTATGATTTTATTGATACCCATTGTCATTTAACCCATATTCCATATGACACTGCTAGAGATGTGATAGTAGATGCCATATCAAAAGGTGTGAATTCATTTTGGATTCCTGCCGTTAAAATAAATGAAGTTGCGGAGATTTTATCTCTTAAGTCAAAAATAATTAATGATATTTCATCAAGCATAGATATTAAAGTAGGATTTGGTGTACATCCTCAATATTCAAATTTTTTTTCAGAAACCATTATGAATAATTTATTTGAAGAATATTCAAATAAAATAGATTTCATTGGAGAAATTGGGATAGATAAAAGATTTTTTCAGGAAATTCCTTTAGAAATTCAAGAAAATGCATTTATAAAGCAATGTAATTTAGCTTTGGAAAATAATTTACCTTTAAATATTCATTGTGTTGGAGCTCATGATATTTTGTTAAAAAACATAAAATTAGTTTTAAAGTCTTTTTCAAAGCAAATCATAAATAAAAGATTTTTAGGAATAATTCACGCTTATTCAGGTTCTATTGAGCAAGCGTATGAATATAAAAAACTAAATTTTAAATTTGGTGTTGGGGCAAAGGTTCTTGATAAAAACAGTAAAAAATTAAGAGAGCTAATAAAAGCTTTTGATACAAGTGATATTGTATATGAAACAGATTATCCGTACACTACAAGTTCTAACTTAAAGATTAATGAAAGAATAATAGTAACTACTTCTAATATTATTGATATATCAAGAGAAATAAAGATTTTAAAAAATTTAGTGTAGCATCAAATTTTTAAATAGTTAAATAAATTTGTCTAACAATATTTGTTATTTTATATTAAACTAAACACAAAAATATAGAGGATAGTACATATGAGTGAAGAAAAAGTTTTACAAAAAATATCTTATGGTTTATTTGTTGCAACTGCTAAACAAGGTGATAAAGATAATGGATGTATTATAAATACAGTATCTCAAGTTTCTATAAATCCTGAAAAAATTAGTTTTTGCATCAATAAATCAAGCTTAACACATGACATGATTCAAGCGACAAAAAAAGCTAATATCTCAATTATTAATGTTAATGCAAGTTTTGATTTGTTTAAGCGTTTTGGTTTTCAGAGTGGTAAAACTGTAAATAAGTTTGAAGGTTATAACGATTGTTCTCGTAGTGATAACGGTCTTTATTATATTACTGAAGGTTGTAATAGTTATATATCTGTTGAAGTATTTCAGGAAGTAGATCTTGGAAGTCATACAATGTTTTTAGCTAATATAGTTGAAATGAAAAAATTAAATGACGTTTCATCTGCCACCTACCAATATTATCAAGATTACATTAAACCAAAACCTCAAGCAGTAGGAGCTACAAAAGAAGGAAAGACCATTTGGCGTTGTACAGTGTGTGGTTATGAATATGTAGGTGAAGAGCTACCTGATGATTTTGTTTGTCCATTGTGCAGACATGGTAAATCTGATTTTGAAAAAGTTGTAGTAAGTGCTTCAGCTAGTGATTCTTCATCTTCAACTAATAAATATGCAGGAACTAAAACTGAAAAGAATCTGCAAGAAGCATTTGCTGGTGAATCTCAGGCTCGTAATAAATATACTTACTTTGCACAAGTTGCAAAAAATGCTGGATATGAACAAATTGCTGAGTTGTTCTTAAAGACTGCTGATAATGAAAGAGAACATGCTAAGTTATGGTTTCAACATTTAGGTGGAATAGGTGATACTCCTAATAATTTAAAGCATGCTGCTGAAGGTGAATATTTTGAATGGACTGATATGTATGAAAGAATGGCAAAAGATGCTGACGAAGAAGGTTTCCACGATTTAGCAGTACAATTCAGAGCAGTTGGTGCAATTGAAAAACATCATGAAGAACGTTATAAAGATTTATTGCATAATGTTGAAACAATGCAAATCTTTAAGAAAGCTAATATAAGAATGTGGGAATGTAGAAATTGTGGTCATATTGTAATTGCAGTAGATGCTCCTGAAATATGCCCTGTTTGTAATTATCCTCAAGCTTATTTTGAATTAAGAGCTAATAATTACAACTAATTAATAGACATAAAGCTCCTATTTAGAGTTTTTTATAGGAGCTTTTTTTGTAAAATTCTAATAAAACAAATTTTTGTGGTTTATCTTGATAGTTTAGAATTTTTTTTTACATATATTGTTATGAAAATTATTAACTAAGCAATGTATGTAATTTAGGATTATCAATGATAAAATCAAAATATTCAAATATACAAGAAATATATCCAGTTTTAGCATTTGAAAAAAACAACTTTTTGTTCTACATTTCTGATGGAAAAAAATCCTCTCTAGGTTTTTCTTTTTTGCTTGAACCTTTAACATATATCGACAATAGTATTGCCAATAGATTGAATGTATTATTAAATTATGATTACCCTAGTGATTCGGTTGTTCAATATTCACTAATTTCATCAAATTTTATATCTGACAGGCTGATTTCTTTAAGGCATACTTTATTGCAACAAAATCAAAATTCTCTGCAAGAGCAGATGATAAAAAATAAAATTGAGTTTTTGCTCAAGGGGGCAAATTCAGTTATAAATGGGTGCAGTTCTCTTATACGCGATTTTAATGTATTAGTAACCGTAAATATACCTATAAAAAAGATAGAACCATCTATTAAGGAAATTGAAAATATAGGAGAATTAAGACTAGCTGTTCAAAATATGATTGAAACAATAGGTTTTAATAAAATAGATCTTGATGCGAATTTATTTATTAATATTTTGTATCCTTTTTTTAATAAAAATAGAATACAGTCCTATGATTCAGATAAACCAATAGCTAAACAATTACTTGATTTTGATAATAAACTAGTATGTTTTGAAGATCATTTGGAAATTGGGGCAAATATAGTTCGTTCTTATTCAGTAAAAAGATATCCTGATCATCTGTTTTTAGGAGATGCACTAAAATACAGTGTTGATATATTAACTGGTAATAGAGGTATTCATATTCCATTTATCATTACAGGAAACGTTTATTATGAAGACTGTAAAAAATTAAAATCCAAGTTTCAAACGAAAAGACAATGGTTGCTAAATCAAGCATATGGTCCTTTATTAAAGTTTTTACCGAAGTTAGCTGTACGCAAACATGGTTTTGATGTTTTGGGGGCTGAAGTAGAAAATGGTCAGAAATTATTGAAATTTAATTTTACAATTTCTACATTTGCAAAAAATGAAATAGAAAGTATTTCTTCTGGTACAGAGTTATGTACATATTATAAAGAAAATGGTTTTGATATATTGCCTGATAAATATTTTACATTACCAATTTTTTTAAATAGTCTGCCTTTTGGATGTGATATAGATGTTTTTAATTCGTTAATGAGATTTAAGACACTATGCCCTAAAATTATAACTCCATTATTACCAATATTATCTGAAGCTAAAGGTGGTATGTATGGTGAATTAAATTTAATTAGTAGATCTGGACAGTTGATGGATATTTCAATTTTTAATGGAACATCAAATTACAATTTATGTGTTGCGGCACAATCTGGTTCAGGTAAGAGTTTTTTAATAAATGAATTAATTAGTACCTACTTACTAAAAGGTGCAAAAATTTATGTTATTGATATAGGAAAGTCGTATCAAAAGTTAACCAGGTTATTGGGAGGTAGCTTTATTGAATATGAAAATTTTGAAAAAATTAACTTTAATCCTTTTGAAAATGTAAAAGATTTAAAAGAAGATGGTGATATGATACATGGTATTTTATTAGCAATGATAAGTGTTAATGAAAAACTATCATCATTTCAAAATGCTGAATTAAGAAGAATTACAAATGAATTATTTAATCAGTATGGAAATAATCTTTCAATTGATATTTTAGCTGAACAGTTAATAAAAGATAAAGATACTCGTATTTCTGATATGGGAAAACAATTGTTTGTCTTTACGAGCCGAGGTACTTACGGTTCTTTTTTTAATAAATCTTCAAAAAAAAATATTTTTGAGAATAATTTAGTTGTATTGGAGTTAGAAGGATTTAAAGGTAGAAAGCATTTACAACAAATAGTTCTCTTGGAATTAATTTATAAAATACAACAAGATATGTTTTTAGGAGATAGGTCACAGGAAAAATTACTAGTCATTGATGAAGCATGGGATTTATTAAGAGATGGAGAATTTGCTGGCTTTATAGAAAATGGTTACAGGCGTTTTAGAAAATATAAGGCTTCAGCAATAACAATCACCCAGTCAATCAATGACTTATACTGTTCAAAGGTGGGTATAGCTATTCTAGAAAATAGTGCCAATATGTTTTTACTTGGACAAAAACCTGAAACGATTTCATATTTACAGAAAGAAAACAAATTAGCATTAAGTGATGGGGAGTATCAATTGTTAAAAAGTGTACATACAATCCCTAATATCTATTCAGAGATTTTTATCATTACAGATTATATGCATGCAATAGGTAGGCTTGTTGTTGATGATTTTAGAAAAATTTTGTATAGCACTAAATCAGATGATGTATACGCAATTAATAATTTGCTTTCTCAAGGATATTCCGTAAAAGAAGCAATTGATATGCTTTTGAATATTAAAAAGAATAAGAAACAAGAAAAAAATTAAAAAAAAAGCATATAAAACTAAATTTTGTAGTTTATCTTTACTAAATCATAAAAATATTCCAATAGTATATAAAACCGTAGTTTTGTTATTTTTAGTATGAGTTAACGATAAGGGACAATAATTCGAATTAATAAATAAGTATTTGATTTATAAGAATAATTAATTTTTATGTAATTTTGTGAATAGGGGGATTATATGATTGTTAAAATTTTTAAGGGCATAATAATAACAATATTGTTATTTATTTTTACCGCTTCAATAACAATATTGATATTTTCATATTGTGATTTAAAGATCGGATTTGATATGCAAAAGAATACTTGTTTAGGGAGAGTTTATTTATACAGAAATATTCCAGTAAAAGATTATAAAGATGTACCTAGAGGTTTAGTCGCCTTGAAATTAAAAACCAAAATAGGATCTTTTAAAGAAGGTATGATAATAGTAAAACATGTAATTGGAAAATCATTTGATAGAGTAGTTTTAGACAGAAAAAATATTTTAATAAAATCTAATAATGGGATGATTATTAGATATCATAATGGCAGTCCATGGTATGAAGGTTTAGATGAGAATATTGAACTACGTTTAAAAGGAGATGAAATTTTTATTTGGGCGCCATCAGAATTATCAATAGATTCCAGAATCTTAGGAGCTATAAAATTTAATGATGTGGAGATATTTAAGGATGTATGGAAAATTATTTAGTGTGTTGGTAATTGGATTAATGGCTATAATTTGCATATTGTTGCTTGATAGTGATGATGTTTTTGCAATGCATACAAAAACTTTTTATAGAAATAATATAAAGGAAAAAAAATCTCCTCATAATGCAATGTATAACCTATTTATAAGCAAAAGTATAAAAGATTCTAAAATTGAAAAAATTTGCTTAAGTCTTGTAGATAAAGGAATAAATAATAATATAATGTTTTATTTTTATGAAATGCCATCAAATGACCTATTTTATAATTTAGTTAGTAATAATTGTCATTTAAAAATAGATCCCAATAAGTTTGAGGAATCTGAAATTAAGATGGTACCTATATTAATTCGTGATATTGATAATCACTCATTTTGCTCACATCCTATGAATAAAATAGAAAATAGCTTATGTGATACTTTATATTCTGATTATGCTCTATATATGGGAGAGCGTTATCCTATAAGAAAAGAAGCACCAAGCAATGATATTGAATTTTTTTTATATTCTAAAAATGAGTATAAAGATATATATGAAAAATCTGAATCTAATACAGATATAAAAATAAATACAAAGCAAGAATATTTGTTGCGAAAAAAAGCTTTGTTATCAAAAAAAATTGAAATGTTTAGAACTGATATAATAAAAAGACTAGAAAATAATGAAATTCCTAAACTTAACATTTATTAGTTTTTTTATTCTTGTATGTCAGAGTTATGCAGGTGAGTATACTTGTCCTAAGGCTAATATTTTTTCTAACATATTAGATAATGTTCCTTTTGAAGAAAGTATTCCTTTATATGTCGCTGGAGGGTATATAGGAAGTGGAAAACATAATTTACCAAGTAATGCCTCGCATAAATATTTTTGTAATTGCAAGGATAATGACGGAATAGTCAATAGTGGCTTGGTTTTAGGAATGTGGGAAATTGCTTATCTTATTGAATTTACACGTGTTCCCAATTGTTCACTAGTATTAGGTGGTATTTCATTACCAATAAAGAATACAAGAGTAGGAACTTCTGGAAATAATGAAAATGATAGTTCTGATTTGATGTTTTATCACGCCCATTTATATAGTTTTCCATTATATTCAATGTTAAATATGTTTTCTGAAATCAGATGTGGTCAATATGATTATATGGATTTAGATTTACTTTATGCTTCAGAATTAGATCCTTCATGGAATGATGAGTTGGTATCTTTAAAGGAACATCCTGAAACTCTGTCTTTAGCTAATAAAAATATAGTGTCAAGTTGTGCTTATGATGTAAAAAATTCAATGCAAGGAGAAATAAATAACGATTTATTTTATTGTGCTGGCAGTTGGGGGTTTTTATATCCGTTATCAGGATATGTTGGAAATACAGGTTCAATAGCTGAAAATACTTCACTACTAGCTGTAAGATTATTGACAAAATTACATAGGAGAAATTTATTAGCAAATACTATGGGAAATGATAATTTATGTGGTAATAACTCATCGATGATGATGGACAAGGAGTTGTATCGTTTTAGCATGCTATATCCAACACCTGAAAAAAGTTCTGCTCATGCTTTAGGAAGTCCTGTTAGTTATTGGCAAGGAGATAGCAGAGTACCTCCAGGTATGCATGATGCTATATATGTTGTTTGGAGATATAGAAACTGTTGTTTAGGAGCTTTTTAAACAAAAAAAGCATTTACATAGCTCTAGAGGTGTGTGTTTTTGGTTACAAAGGAGAAAAATACCAAAAACAAGGTTTTTCAATAGGAGGTTTAATATGAACTATGTAAATGCAAGTAAACATGCTTATCATGTGTATACATGGTATCATAAAGAAAGAGATAAAAATGTGAGGTGTATCAAAATTTTATGAAAAAATATTTACTTTTTTTAATTATTTTTTTGTATATCGTATTTAACTTTGTTTTCGCTTCGGAAAATTTATATGCAAGTGCTGTAAATGATGGCATTTCTATAGGAAATGAACTAAGTAGTGAATTAGATAAAACAATTGTTGATTTTGATATAGATAATAATTTACAATCTAAAACATTTTTTTCTAACAATTCTTATAATACTAATATAGTAGCAGAAAATAAAAAATTTATAAAAGATATTCAATCTTCTGAAAGGTATGGAACGGAATTAGGAATTATTGCAAATCAGATATTACCAACTGGTGTTATAAATGATAGTAATAATTTAAAAAATGAAAACAAAAATGAAAATAAAAACAATGAATATTATGTAACATGTCGAAAGTTTAATAATGTATCTAAGACTTGTAACTTAAAACATTCATATTTTTTAAATAATATTCAAATAAATAATGGTTCATTAAATGCCCAAAAATGTGATCCGTCAGATTCTAGAAGTAAATACTGTATATCAATGTGGGCAGGTGAAAATAAAAAATCTTTAGTAAATTCCTTGCCCTCATATATAAGTGAATGTGATTCAAAAACTTTAGATTTTGATTTTGAATTAAGTGATTTTGAATTACTTGATGATTTGGTTTTAACAGAAATTTCATATAAGGATGAAATAAGTCTTAGCATAAGTATAGATTCAGAAAAAATAATAAATGTACTTAATAAACCAGTTGATTTAAGAAAAAGTGAATGTATAGAAAGTGAGTTTAGAACTGAAAAATTAAATTTAAGTTTAAAAGATATTATTAATCAGAATCATAATCCAAGTAATAAGAATGTAAGAATAAAGATTAAGGCAGAAGGATTTTTTTCTAAAGATGGTGCGGTTTTTTTTAAATTAAACCTTTATTATGATCCTAGAAAGATGGTCAAAGCAGAGAAATACGATAATTTAAAATGTTTGTATGATTTATATGATTTATACGATTCTTTTAATGAAAATTTAAATAATAAAAATTTTGAAAGTAGATGTATTCAGAAAGCGATCACAAGTAATAATTGCCAACAAAATGGTTTATTAGATATTTGTAAAAATGATTTTGAAAAACCTTCTATATTTACAGAACTAAAAAAACTAAATAGTTTATGGGATCCTTTTTGTAAAAACATGTATGTTACAATCGATACTTTTGATGAAGAAATAATAATTCCAAAATGTGGGGAGGTATTAAATGAATATAGTTATTGCGTTGAAACAGAGGATATAAAAAACACTATAGTAGAAGATAAATATAAAGATGATAAAAATATAAGTACTTATAAATGTTTTGATAAATATTATTCAGCTATTGAAAAATATGATGTAGGTGAATGTAAATACTCTGAGGTGATAAGTCAAGATACTGTAATACATACAAAAGATAATGTAGAAGTATGCCAGTTGATTTGTGATTCTGATTGTATTAGTACTTGTTCAGATTCGGTTTTAAATTATTGTGAATTTCTTAAAAAAGAATGTTTAGATGACAATGATAGAAATTTTGGATGCA
The DNA here is from genome assembly GCA_051892875.1 of Succinivibrionaceae bacterium. GTDB lineage: Bacteria > Pseudomonadota > Gammaproteobacteria > Enterobacterales > Succinivibrionaceae > JBJFGR01. The sequence goes on along the minus strand of JBJFGR010000079.1, from coordinate 2,977 downwards.
TAAATAATGTATTAAGTTATAAATGTAAAGAAACATTTACTACCAATATTACTAATTCAAAAAGAATTATAGATTGCACCGACAGTAATAATTTGAATATAAGATGTTTGGGGACAGAATGTGTATCTGACATAATAGAAGAAGAAAGTAATTTTGAGGATGTTTTAGAAAATCTTCAAATGGCACAATATTTACAAGATGATCTAAATTGTAGTAATGCTAATGGTGAAAAAAAATCAAGTTGTGTAATTTTTAAAGGAGAACAGAAGTCTTGTTCGGAAGGTTTTGGAGGTAGTAAAAGATGTTGTAATTCTCCAAAGAATTTTAATAAAGCAGATTACATTAAATTACTCATGTATACCATGAGTTTAAAAAAAACACTGTTTTCACTAGATTCAGAAGAATTAGATTTTGGAGGATGGCAGGATAAAATAGCAATAAAAGCAGGAGGATTAATAAGTTCACCATTTGATACAATCGTTACCTCACTCACCCCAAAAAATTCATCAGAAATAGCAAAATCATATAGTAATGCTCTCACTCTAAAATTAGCAGATTATGTAGAAAAAACATTTGGGGAAGAGTTGAAACAAATTTTATTTACAGAAACAGTTGCAAGCAATGGTCAAAAGGGTGTGGTTTTGAATCCCCAAATTACGAGTATAGCACAGAAAGTAACCCAAGCGTATATAGCATATCAATTATCCATGACTTTAAAAGAAATAATAACGTCATGCAGTTCCGAAGATATAGAAACCTCAATGAGAATAGCCATGGATTCATGTGTATATTCAGAATCAAAATGTAAAAAAAAGATATTGGGTAAATGTCTTGAGGAAGAAAGAATCTATTGTTGCTACAACTCACCATTGGCTAAATTAGTAAATGAGCAATTGGTAAATAAAGATCTTATTACATTAGGAGAATGTGTAGGGATTAATGCTTCGGATTTGCAAAATATTGATTTTTCAGAAATAGATTTAAGTAAATGGACCAAAATTATGCAAGACAATAATTTAATTAAGACAAAGGATTTAAATTTAGATATTTTAACAGGTAATGGAAGTGCTTTAAGTGTTGGTAACAGACCAAATAGTGCAAAAAGAACTGAAGAACATTTAAAGTAGACGCATGTTTTGCATATTTAGAGGTTTATGTGAATTTTAAAATATTATTTATACTATCTATAGTATTTTTATACACTATTTTTAATTGTGTATATGCAGATTTAAATTCGGAGATTTTTGAAACATTTAATTCTATTGGAAATGTTTCAAATCCAGACATTTATAAAACAGAGAGAAGAGGTGTGATAGCAGGTGGTGGGGTTTCTGTGAGACACGGTGTAAAAAACATAGATGTTTTAAGTTTTACATCACCTGATGTCAAAGCAGGTTGTTCTGGAATAGATTTATATGGTGGGTCATTTTCGTATATAAATAAAAAAGAATTTATATCATTTTTAAGAAGTGTTGCTGGAAATGCTGAAGGTTATGCTTTTCAAATTGCATTAAGTTCGATGTGTGAGAAATGTTCGCAGCAGATTGAAACTTTACAAAAAAAGGTTCAAGAACTGAATCAGTATTTTGGAAGTAGTTGTCAATTAGCACAAGGAATAGTAAATGATTCTCTTGGTTCTATGAATAGAAAAAATGATAATAATGTTTCATTAATTGCACAGGCTAAAGGTTTAATGGATGCATTTGAGGCAAACAATTCAATTGGCAATAATAGTATTTTTCAGGATATAGATTCGTCAGAAAATCAAGAAGCTCAAAATGAAGTAAAAAAAATTTCTGGAAACATATTGTGGAATATGCTTATTCAAGATCCATTTTTTTATAATGATAAAAATTTATCACAGGTTATATTAAGCATTTTTGGTTCAATTATTATTGATAAATTAAGTGGTAATGAAGTTATCAAAATAGTTCCTGGAGGTTTGGTAAATATAGAAACATTAATAGATGGTGGTGAGGTAAATATTTATAAATGCGATACCTTGGTATTGGGTGGTTGTTTGAATGTAAGCGTTTCAAAGACCAAAGTTAAAGGTTTTAAATTTTTAATAGAAGACGTTATAAATGGGGAGAATGGGATCATAAGCAAAATAGTTTCAGGTGACAGTTTTTCAGATAGTGAAATTGAAATAATAAATAGTCTTCCTCCAGGGTATTTTTCAATGATAAGAACGTTGGCAATACAAAATATAAATACTGCAAAGATGTTCGTAAAACATATTTCATTTATTATTTCAATGTCATATGCTGAAAGATTATTTTCATCGTACATAATGCAAGTCAATGCAGTTTTAAAAACATCTGATAGCGGTTTTGAAAAGATAATTAAAGAGAATATTCAGGAAGTTAGAGAAAATTTTAAAATTGATTTTCAAAGATTAACAGAAAAATGTGGTTCTGACGTAGAAGTGAGAGAATATTATAACGAACTCTTAAAAAGTCATACACCTAGCAAATACAGTAAATGGTAATAAATAGTGCAAAATATAAAAAATGAAGTTCATATATAAGGCATAGAGACAAAAATTTATGTTATAATGAGTAGCGTTTTTATGTACCTTTACTATATACTTTGATTTGATTGGTATAAATATGGAATTTAAAAAATATCCTAGTATAATACGAACAACAAAAAGTTCTAAGGAATTAAAGTTACTTTTAGATATATCAAGTGATTTGAGTTGGTTTATTAATCATTATGATGAAGGATTTCAGTTTCTTCCTGGTAATACGTTAATTTTATGGGCTGAAGAATATTTGCGAATATATGTTGCACCAAATATATCCGTAAAATCTATGGATAATATAGAATTTATTTATCCGATATTCCCAAATACAACTATAGAACTTATTATTGACATAGAGCCACGGGATGGAAAATTATATTTTGAATATCGCGATCCTTCAGCTATTTCTCCTAAAGTAATGGCTAAGGGACAAATTAGAATTTGATATCT
>JBJFGR010000078.1:0-12053 GCA_051892875.1 Succinivibrionaceae bacterium | reverse complement strand
TATATCTAAAACTAATCACTAATGTTCTTAAATGGTGATTAGTTATTTAACTAAGCTATATAACTGTTAGTTATATGTAGATGGTGTGGGCAAATTTGAGCATGGAATTATTGCACAAAGATAAGATTATTACATTATTTTTTGCTACAAGTTTATTTTTAGCAGGTAGTTGCTATGCTGAGGAATCTGAATTATCATCATCACTTGGTGGTAATGAAATTTATAGTTATGAACCGTTGAAATTAACTATTTCAGGTATTTACTATAACGTCTACCCAACTTTTAAAATTGGTACAAAAATTGTTAGTCCTTATAATGATTTTGAAGAAGGGATGATTGGTATATTCAAGCATAAACCTGTTTATATGAGTGATGAAATCAAGCCGCATGCATTAGCTTTTTTAGTACCTGAGGATAAAAAGTATGGCGTGATTTTAATGGACTCGATAGATTATAAGTGTGAAAGTTCAGAATCTGATTGTCTTAATATTGTTCCAAATAAAATTGCCGATTCTTCAATAATAAATTCAAAAAAAAATTATTATAGGATAACTTTTACAGATTATTCTGATTGGTATGAAGGTTATTTAAAACTACTTAACAGTACAGAGGTTGTTGCTTTCTCGCCTCTAATAGATTTTGGTGTGTTAGATACAACGATTAGTGTGATAGATAATGAAAGTTAAAAAATTATTATTATTAATGGTAATGACTGGAATGAGTGTTTTTATCCTCACTGGATGTAAGGATGAGAAGAGTGAGGTTAATCAAGAAGATACTGCTAAGGATGCCATTAGATATGTTCAGGAATATCATGCAAAAAGTAATAATGTAAGTAGTAAAGGTAGTTTTTTTATTGATGGTTCTTTTAAAGTAATAAATATTCCGACAGAAAGTATGGTTACTGAACCTATGTTTGAATCAAGATATATTTCTTTTACGGATAATAAAAAAAATATGGTATCTTGTGGAAAGTTAAATTATTTATATCCAGAAAACTCTATATATCAATATAAACGTAAGGGAGTTCCAGCTCAGTATTATGATGCTCCATATGTAAATAATAGTGAAGAATCTAAAAAAGAACCTGGTAACCTAATAAAGGTTCCAATGACCACTATTAATGATTCGTTATATGAAGGAAAAAATTTATGTGCTGTATGGGATACATCAATTAATGATCCGAATATAGTGCCTATCCAAGATGTAAATGAAAGTAAGACAAATTTAACAGAAAAGAAAGTTACACAAAATATTTTTGTGCTGAATAATTATAATAAAAAGAATATAAAAAATCAGGTCTTTAGATATGAAAATAGTAAAAATTTTATTAATGCTCAAATTTTGCTTGATAATAAAAAATATTCGGTAGGTGATAGTGTTTCAATATATGATATGAACACTTATGATGTTGCAACACCAGCAGTTTTGGATGATAGTGGTGAAAGCTTTTATGCAAAAGCATTTTATGATAATAAAATTCTACCTATAGTATCTATTGGTGAGAATAGAGAATTACTAGATTCTTTTATTGATGATTTTAATGGTAATTCTCAGGTATCTCAGTGGTATGATGTAACCGAATGCCGTAATTATAGTATAAATTGTGTATTTACAAATAATACACCGATAAAAAGAAGTTCACATTCAATTGTTGTTACAAGACTATTTGAGAATTATTCTATAGATCCTATGGGTTCAACAGGTATTAATGCTTGGGTTGGGAATATTATTGATGGAATTTATAAAAATAGTCCAACAGGTCAAGTTACAGCAATTGTTTCTAGTATGTTGGCCCATAATAATTTTTTAACCATAGAACAAATAAAATATTTGCTAGCAACAAACGCTAATTATAGAAAAATTATTATTCCTGTAAAAGGTAAAGATTATGGTATGGGGTGGCAGAAAAATGGTGCTGGCCTATGGTTTTCAAATGAAGCAGGGTTTGGACTAGTTGATGAAGAAAAAACTATCTCAGCAGTTGATAAATGTTCATTTGATGAAAGATGTTTTAAACGATCAAAGAGTCCGAATTTTGATAAATATATAACATCAAGTAATTGTAAAATGGTGGATCGAATATCTCCGTTTACGTATAAATGTCGTTTTATTGTTCCTGAAAATATCGAAATTGAAAGTGTGCAACTAGATATCTCTAATTTAATGTTTATAAACACCTTAAAGCACGAATATTGTGCAAATATGGGTAAAATAGGAGATTTAGGGAGTAGGTTTGATGAATTTGGTGATTATGGATATGAAGTATCAGATACATTAAGACGTTTTGTAATGACTGTGAATTCATCAGCATCAAAGAGTGGGTACATAATAAAATCTAAACACGAAAACTTCTTTGGGGTAATAAGACCTATTATTAAATTTGATAAGAAGAATAAAAAAAGTGATTTTATTAATATAAATTCGTTTTATTTAGAAAACCTACGTAAAGGTGATTTTATAGATCTTAATATAAGTACTGAATGTCAGATAGACTTTGTTGAAGGTATTGTTCTGAGATTGGTAGGTTATTCTCAATAAAATTTTTAATAATAATCTGAAATTAATTTTGTTATGTAGAAAAATTTGTTTGAATGTTGTTATATAGATTTGATTATTTTTACATGATTTTTATTGTAGGATGCGAAAATATTTGCATTTTGCAATAATCTTTTAATTATACAATAGATATTTTTATATAAAATAATATTTTTTGAATTTTTAATCAAAAAAATTACTAATTTTTATCAAATTAATTGATAAAAATTTTACAAAAATTTACGTTTTTTTATAAAAAAATAGAAATATTATTTGGTTTTGGTGATGAGTGTTTTGATATTCAAAAAAACTTTAAAATTTTTTTACATTTTATGAAAATTTATGGCATATATATTGCTATAATATAGTCGATCAGTTTTATCCCACGTGCTAATCGCACGTTTGTTCACCTCAGTTTTTTAAATAACTGAGGTTTTTTTTTATTTAATCAAAAGTTGAATTATTGAAAGTTTATCTTATAATTTAATTATCTAATTATTTAGGAGTTAAATTATGTCTTTTGTACCAATTATTGCTATAGATGGTCCAGGTGGTGCTGGAAAGGGTGAGTTATGTATGAGATTAAGCCGAAAATATGGTTATTCATTGCTAGATTCGGGAGCGATTTACCGAGTTTTAGCATATGATGCTATATTAAAAGGAATAGCTTTAGATGCAGAAGATGATTTAGCTTCTTTAGGTTTGCGTTTAAATTTGAAATTTTCAGAAAAAGATAATATTGTTGCCGTATTTTTAGATGATGTTGATGTATCAAAAAAAATAAGAAATGAAGAAATTGGGGGGGCGGCTTCAAAAATAGCGGTTTTACCAAAAGTTAGAGCGGCCTTATTGCAACGCCAAAGGGATTTTGCAACGCTTCCTGGGTTGGTTGCTGACGGAAGGGATATGGGAACAGTGGTTTTTCCGAATGCTGTAGCAAAGATTTTTTTAGACGCTAGTCCTGAGGAAAGGGCTCGTCGAAGAGTTAAACAATTGGAAAGTAAAGGTGCAACGGCTGATTATAAGAAAATATATTCTGAAATTTTAGAAAGAGATATTAGAGATAGAACTAGAAAAGTTGCCCCTTTAAAACCTGCGGAGGATGCTTTGGTTTTAGACTCAACTGATTTACCAATAGATGAAGTTTTAGAAAAAGCTATTCAATTTATAAGTACAAAGATTAACTTGTAATTTTTATGTAAGATTTTTAGATTTTAGTACTGAATAAATAAATTTATTCATAAAGTGTTGATTTTAGAAAATTAACACTTTATTGACAAAAATATAAAAATAACTTTTTGTTTTTAAATTCATTGTTTTATACCTTAAAATTCATTACTTTAATTTAAATAAAATTTATAATGTTTTATTTATTTAAATTTTATCTTTTTTTTATGTGCATACTTTTTTTAATTTTTTTGTATGAACTCTTTAGAATTGGTTATTTATGATTATATTTTCAATCTAATTTTTTTGTTATGTGTCTCAATTTTAGCTAAAAATTTATAAAATTTTTAAATTTGTCAATATTTGTGCTTTTGCTATAATTAATTTGATATATTTTAAAATATAATGGTTCAATATATTTTTAAATCTCTTGCTTGATTAAATTTTTAGAATATTAGGGATGGGGTGTTATATGAATATTTTGAATCAGCATAAAGTAAAAACAACGTTGTTTATTTTGTTTTTTGTGCCAATTCTTTTTTTAGGAATGTCTATTGGTTATAGCGTATATAAATTACAGGCAAACTCAAATCTTGCTCAAGTTGTTAATGAAAAAAATCTAGCTCAGAATATAAAGTTTTTTTTTAAAGATATTAGATTAAATAATACAAAATTATCTTATATAACTAAAGAAAGCGATCGTGATGCTTTAAAAGAGCAAATAAAGGAAGTTACAGGACAAATTATCAATGAATTAGATGAAATTGAAAAAATTGCTTCAGATGAAAATAAAGCAATTATTGATAGTTTAAAACAAAATATTACTGAGTACTATAATTTGTCTTTGCAAAAAGATACCTTAAGAAATGATCCTGAAAAGATGAAGATATTTGTAGCAACTAAGACAACTCCAAAAGGAAAAGAAATTGATAAAGATATAGCTGACTTTGTTAATAATGTTGATTCTTCTATTGATTTAAAAATTAAATATTTAATTGATAATAATGGTGTAATTGTATTTTCATTAATAGTGTTTATTTTTGATATTGTATCAATATTATTTATTCTTAAATATGTAGGTGATAAATTCTCTAGAATAGTTTCTGATACAAGTAAAATTGTTAATCATGACTACACCGTAATAAATAAATTAAGAAATGATTTACGTGAATATATTGATCAAAAAACTAATAATGTGCATGGAACATCCCCTAATGAATTTATTCAAATAAATTTAAATTTTTTTGAAATGCTTAACCGTATGAATAATTTGTTAAAAGAAACAAAAGATAATTCATATAAATTTATAACTAAGTGCGGTGAATTAAATTCAAGTCAAAATAATGTATCCTCAGCAACTTCTGATATATATAACAATACTCTCTCTATAAGTGCTGCTTTTGAAGAAATGGCTCAAACAGCTAAAGAAATTTCATCAAACTGTATAAATGTTGCAAATGCAAGTAATGATGTTTATAAAGATGCTAGCCATTGTATGATGATGGTTAAATCAACAGTTGAAAAAATGAGAGAACACAGTAAAAATACTGAAGAAGAAGCTGATATTATTAAAGAATTAGGACAAAAAACTCAAGAAATAAATTCAATTATTACAACAATTCAAGGAATTGCTGATAGAACTAATTTGCTTGCATTGAATGCTGCTATCGAAGCTGCACGTGCTGGTGAACAAGGGCGAGGCTTTGCAGTAGTTGCAGATGAAGTTAGAAATTTAGCAAATCAAACATCTGAATCTACAAAAGTAATAACTGATATGGTGCAAATGTTACAAAACAATGCTATACATGCAAATACTTCAATTGAACAAACTGTATCTCAAATGAAGGATGTAGCAAATCAGTCAGTAGTAGTAGAAGAAACTTTGTCTAAGATTTTGGAAAAAATGAATGCTGTAGCAAATGATATTGACTTGATAGCAACATCAACTGAAGAACAAACCTCTGTGTCTAACAATATGTCTGAAAGTTTAACCAATATAACAGAAAACACAAAGACTATTTTATCTAATGTTGATTCTTGTGTAGTTATCTCAAAAAATATTAATGAGGTATCAGAAGCATTAAAGAATGAATTAGATCGTTATAAATTACAGTCATAATTGATTAAAGTATTTTTTATTTATCTACTTCTTGTTTGCGACCTGTATAGGTCGCTTTTTTTAGTGATATATTTATTTAATTTTATTAAAATAACTTTTTATTATTGTATAGTGTAATATAATATGCTAGTTTTGGAATTTTTTAATTATAGGATGATAAAATGAGCAATTTAATTAAGCCAATAAACTACAATCCAGTTCTTGACATTAGAAAAACCGAACATGGTATAAAATTAGTAAAAGATTTTTTTCAATTAAATTTGGCTACAGAATTGCGTTTGAGACGTATTACAGCTCCTTTGTTTGTGTTAAAAGGATTGGGTATTAATGATGATTTAAATGGGGTGGAAAGACCTGTTTCATTCCCAATAAAAGATTTAAATGAACAAGTTGCAGAAGTTGTTCATTCATTAGCAAAGTGGAAAAGACTATCTTTAGCTGAACAAAAAATAAATCCTGGTTTTGGGATTTATACAGATATGAATGCTATCAGAGCTGATGAAGAATTAGATAATTTACATTCTTTATATGTTGATCAATGGGATTGGGAAGCTGTTATTACAAAAGAACAAAGAACAATTTCATTTTTAAAGAGTGTTGTTGAACGCATATATGCAGCAATTCGTAGAACTGAATACTTAGCTTGTCAGAATTTCCCAGAACTTACGTCTTTTTTACCTGAAAAAATTACTTTTATTCATAGTGAAGATTTATTGCAGATGTATCCAGATCTTACTCCAAAAGAAAGAGAAGATGCTATTTGTAAAAAATATGGTGCTGTTTTTATTATGGGTATAGGTGGCAAGTTATCAAATGGTGAAAAGCATGATGGTCGTGCTCCAGACTATGATGATTGGTCTACACTTAACGAAGATGGTAAATATGGTTTAAACGGAGATATTTTAATTTGGTATCCAATTTTAAATCGTTCAATTGAATTATCTTCAATGGGTATACGTGTAAGCAAAGAATCTTTAGAAAATCAGTTAAAGATTGAAGGAAAAGAAGATAGAATCAATTTATATTTTCATAAGAAGCTTCTAAGCGATGAATTACCATTGAGTATTGGCGGTGGTATAGGTCAAAGTAGATTGTGTATGGTATTGCTACATAAGGCTCATTTAGGTGAAATTCAGGCAAGTATATGGCCAGATTCAATGAAGGAAGAATGTAAAAAATATAATATACATTTGATTTAATATTAAGTATAAGGCAACTGATATTATTTATAATAAAAGCTGCCTTTATATATTAAATATTCATAAAAAATTACTTTTTGTTATTTGTTTTTAAAACAGTAGCAAAAAGTAAAAATCTAAATAAAAGCAAAAATTAAAGTAGAAGAAAAGAAAATAAAAAAAGTAAAAAATAAAAATAGAAAAATGAAATAAGTAAAAAAAATAAAGCTTTTATGCAACTTATATTTTGTATGGTTGTCATTATAATGTAGAATATAGCTAGTTTAAACGGAGGATTTATGAAGAAATTATTAGTTGCGTTGTCTTGTATAGTAGCAACCACAACAATTATAGGATGTTCAACCATAAAAGACGTTTTTACAAAACCATCACCTGCATTTTTATCCTTAGAAGATGCTAATAAACAGATATCTGATGCTACTATATGTTGTTCTGGAGATATATTTAATTCACCTATATATAATGTAACAAAAACTATAGATGAAGATTTTAATATTGATTCAGAAAATGCAAAAGCTTTTAATTTCTTAACAGGTAAGAGCTTTTTTAAAGTTTTTCAATTACCACTAAATGCCACTTATTTAAATATTACTTTAGATACTCTTATTATTAACACTGCGTTCATGCCGAAAGTTGATTTTTATAATAAAGATAGAGTTCTTATTAGTACTTTAAAACCAATGGCTTTCAAGTATAGAGATAGCATGATGGGTGAAGGAAAACTCGAGGCTAAGATTACTATAAATAATGCTTCCGCAGCCCCTGGAAAAGAATTTGCTTATATGGTAATTTATACAACTGAAGAAGCTTTAAAAGAGACAACTTCTATAGTGCATCCAGCGGTTAAACAAGCTATTGCTTTAGGTAATAATGTTCCAAAATTAGATAACCTTCAAATACCTCATTCACCTATAGGGGAATTGAATTTAGCGGTGAAATTTAAGCGTGATGAAAAAGATATAACGGATGATATTATAGAATTTTTAGATAACCCATTAATTGGTGGTTCTTCAACAAGCAATCGTGAAGAAAATGTAGTTTTAGCAAGTGGAGAAGTTTATACAACTTCTGCTCAATCTGAAGGTACCACAGCTGTAAAATCTGTAGATAGTCAAAATAATCTATATGATCCAGATCGTGTTAATCAACCAAGTGGTTCATTTAAAATGTTGAAAGAAACAGAAGAAATGTATAACAAGTTGATTGTTGAAGCTGTAAAAGCAAATAATTTAGAAAAAGCAATGCAGTTAGTTGCTGAAGCACAACGTTTAGGTTCTTCAACAGCTCAACAGACATTTATCAAGCATATCCAATCTAAGTAAATTATTTAAGACACTACTTTAATATAGTAGTGTCTTTTTTAATTTTAGCTAATATTCATTTTGAAGAGTTATAGGATATGAAAAATATCTATTATATAAGTAGTATATGTAAGCATTTTATTTTACGCCCAAAAAATTTATAAGGTTTTAGATGTTTTTTATTGTTATTTAATTTTATTTATTATTTTTTGTAACTTTTGTTTTCTATCTTCGTTATCTTATTTGTAGAAGTAAAAATGATTTTGTACTTATTTATTGTATATCGTTTCTTACTACTATCATTACTTTCATTTGCCTCATTTTTGAGGCTTTTTTATTATATTATAGGTTTTAAATAATCTTTATATTTTAATAGATATTCATCAAAAAATTCTACAGGAACATAGATTTCATTATCTTTTTCTGCTTCGTATTGTTGGGAATATTCCTGAATTACTTCTTTATTTGTTAAAACCTTTAAATTGTTTTCTTCTGCAATAGTTGAAAAAAGCTTTGTTGCAAATTTTATACTGCTTGGATGCATAACAGGTTTATATTTGTTTAAAAAATTAAACCACCATTCAAGTTCTTCTTGATAGGTTATTTTACCATGATGATATGCTTTAGCAGCACCTAAATAATCACACACAAGCTCTAGAACATATTTAGTTTTCATTATTTTGCAAGTTCTAGCATTTTTATCAATAATCCAGTAATTGAAATGATGAGGATTGTGAGCTTTGTGGTGTTCAAAGGCTATTGAATAACCATATTTACGAACTGCTACAGCTACAGGAGAGATTCCTGGTTCATAATTTTTTATATGATTAAAAAATTCAATAGGTGAGAATTTTGATAAATCATGAGTTATTCCTTGAACATAGATTTTTGCATGAAAGCAGTAGTATCCTACGTAACTCTTATGAAGAAGAATTTGGCAACCATAAAATAAAGCGTTTTTAATATATTTAAAGAAAATTAACATGATTTAGTTCTATAATAATTTAATAATCTAATTAACCTCATTTTAACATAAATTATTAAAATTATGATATTATACAGAGGTTATAAATGATTAACGATAATCTTTTATGTTTTTCATTTATAATTTTTTGTTAAGTGTAATGGTAATAATAGCTAAAAGCTAATTTTCAGAGGTGATATCAATTTGAAAAAGTCTATTCTCTCATTAGTAATGTCTGGTATTGTTGCTTTGTCAATGAATCAGGCTGTTTCTGCTGAAGAACAACGTGTGCTTCATGTCTATAATTGGAATGAATCAATTGACCCTGCAATTGTTCCAGCTTTTGAAAAGGTAACAGGTATTAAGGTAGTTTACGATCTTTTTGATAGTAACGAAGTACTTGAAGCTAAATTATTAGCAGGAAAATCAGGATATGATGTTGTGTTTCCTGGTTCTGAGTTCGTGACACATCAAGCTCGTGCAGGTGTATACCATGAATTACCATATGATAAGATTCCAAATTTAAAGAATCTTAACAAGGTTCAAATGGAACAGCTAAAAGAAATAGATCCAGGTAATAAGCATGCAATACCTTATTTATCAGGAACAACAGGTATAGCGTATGATAAAAATAAAGTAGCTAAATATTTAGGTGAAGATTTTGTTATAGATTCATGGGATGTATTCTTTAAACCAGAAATCTTATCAAAATTAAAACCTTGTGGGGTGGCAGTTTTGAATGCTCCTACGGAAGTTATGGCTACAGCTATGCATTATCTAGGATTAAATCCAAATAGTGATGATCCTAAAGAATATCGTAAAGCTGAAAAACTTTTAACAGATATGGCTAAGAATGTAACATACTTCCATTCAAGTCAGAGTATTAATGATTTGGCTAATGGTGAAATATGTATTACTTTAGCTTGGTCTGGTGATATGATGCAAGCAAGAGAAAGAGCTTTAGAAGCTAATAATGGAGTTGATATTCAGTATATTGTTCCAAAAGAAGGTGCTTTGATTTTCTACGATATGATGGCAATTCCAGCTGATGCTCCTAACAAGGAAGATGCATATAAGTTTATTGATTTTATTATGGATCCTCATAATATGGCTCAAATAGAATCTTATACATCTTATGCAAGTGCTAATAAAGAATCTAGACAATATGTAGATCCAAAAGTAACAAGTAATCCTCATTTATTTATACCTGAAGAAAAAATGAGTAAAATGTTTTTATTGAAAGGTAAAAGTCAGAAGGTATTACGTGAAGTTACAAAAATTTGGAGTAGAGTAAAGAGTACTAAATAATTAGTATTCTATAATCTCTTGTTTACTAAATTTTATATCTGAAAACTTGAAAGAACAGCAAATATTTTGTTGTTCTTTTTATGTTTTTATCTTACTCATTTTATTTTTTTATTATTGATATTAGTCAGAGTTTTGGGTGAAATTTATAAAACAAAAAAGTCCAGGGAAAAACAGGACTTTTATTTGTTTTATATGGTAATAAGTTTAGTTTTAAATATTGATTAAATTACTAGTGGTTCTATTGGAGTATTTTCCGAGTCTTTTGGTAACTCCGTAATAGGTTCTTTTATATCAATATTCATAATCACTTCCTCCTAGGAATGTTGTTTTATAGACAACCTAGGTATTACTTTACGTAACTGAAGTAGTACATTCTTGTTACTGGAGCAATATTATTAGTTGTCTTGTGCTTTATAAATAAATTTCTCATAGGCACCTTCTTAGTTTTTCATTAACTAACCAATCTTTTGAACTAACGATATTAAACCAACAGCTCAATTACTTTACGTAGCTGAAATGATATTCGCGTGTTACAGGAGCGATGGTTTTGCAGTTCATCATACTGATAAATAACTTTCTCATACAACTCTCCTCTAATTAACATTTTTTAACTTAACTTGATTAACTTAACCTTACTTCAGCTTATCTAACATAAGAGAAGTAGTACTTAGCTGTTACAGGAGCAAATCTTTCTGTATTAGCAACTTTTAAAAATAACTTTTTCATTTTTGTTTCCTCTTTAATTTAAGTTTAAAACTCTAAACTATTACCATGTTTTCGAAGATTACTTAACGTAAGAGAAGTAATATTTAGCTGTTACAGGAGCAAATCTTTCTGCACTAGCAACTTTTAAAAATAACTTTTTCATGATTAAACCCTCAATTATTTAAATTCATATATTTTAGTTTGTGTTTCTTTATTATATTTTTAGTTTTTTATTTTTAGTAGGCTTATCTGCTCTACTTGATTATATGATAGCGATATTTATCACAAAAATCAAGTGTTAAATGAAAATAAATTACAAAAAATAACATGAAAACGTTTTATTTTTTCTGAAAATATTTTCAAAAATACGCTTTTTATATAATTAATTTAATTTTTACTATAAAATCAAAGGGTTAGATGATTTTTTGACAATTTTTATATAAAATTTAAATAAAATTTTTATGAAAATTTATTACATTTGTAAAATTTTAATAAAGATGAATTTATCTTCATTTTTTGACCTAAAATTTTAGGCTTGTTATTTAAATACATGGTATATTTCGAGTTTTCTTAAAGAACATATCTTATTTTTTTGAATATACTATATTTCTATTAAAAAAATTTTAGTATTTTGTAGTTATATGACAGACTCAAATATTTTAACCTTAGTAACTTTTATTGGTACAGGAAGTTAGGTAAAGGGTAAATAACAGTTTTATTAAATATATAAATAGTTTATAATATCTAAAATA
>JBJFGR010000077.1:0-12120 GCA_051892875.1 Succinivibrionaceae bacterium | reverse complement strand
TAGAATCTAGGTTGGTATGTTGTTTTCCATCTAATTTAAGTGGGAAACTTGAGTTTATAATTTAGCTGAATCTATTATATCTAAAATCAATAAATTCAATAACTCAGATAGGTCAATCAAGATTCCCTTAAATTAAGAGAAAATCTTGAGTTAATTTCTTTGTAGATTTAAGTATAACTTTATAGTTTGTTAATTTTTGTATGTAATTGCTGTAAAATTAATTTAATAATTGCACTTTAATTGCTTTTTGATTATAATTTTACAACTTTTTATTTATTTGCTATTACCATGGACGGTGATGGTTTGTTTTTAACTCCTCTTTACATGATGTGAAGTGGCTAATTTTATTTAAGAAAATATTTTATGTCAGAATTATCATTTGCTGAATTATTTGAAAGCTCAGAAAGTAACCAACCAAAGGCTGGTGAAGTTGTTAAAGGTACTGTTGTAAGAATCGAAAATGATGTTATTTGGGTTGATGCTGGTTTAAAATCAGAAGCTCAGATTCCTTCAGATCAATTCAAGAACAACGCAGGTGAATTAACTGTAACAATTGGTGATACAGTTGATGTTGTTTTAGAAAGTGTTGAAGATGGTACTGGTACTACTGTTCTTTCACGTGAAAAAGCAAAACGCTTTGAATCTTGGGCTAAGTTGGAACAAGCTTTCAATGAACAAGCTCTTGTTATTGGTTTAATAGATGGTAAGGTAAAGGGTGGTTTTACTGTTTCTGTTGATGGTATTCGTGCATTCCTACCTGGTTCATTGGTTGATACTCATCCAGTTCATGAATCTGATGATTTATTAAATCAAGAATTAGAATTCAAGGTAATTAAGTTAGATCAGAAGCGTAATAACGTAGTTGTTTCTCGTCGCGCTGTAATGGAAAACGGTTCTACTGAAGATCGTGCTGCAGTTCTTGCAAATCTTGAAGAAGGTCAGGAAGTTGAAGGTACAGTTAAGAATTTAACTGATTACGGTGCATTTGTTGATTTAGGTGGCGTTGACGGTTTATTACATATCACAGATATGGCATGGAAGCGTGTTAAGCACCCTTCTGAAATTGTTAACCAGGGTGATAAGATTAAGGTTAAGGTTCTTAAGTTTGATAAAGAACGTAATCGTGTATCTTTAGGTTTGAAGCAGTTAGGTTCAGACCCATGGTTAGACATTGCAGCTCGTTATCCAAAGGACACTGAAATTGAAGGTGTTGTAACAAACTTAACCGATTATGGTTGTTTTGTTGAAATCGAAGAAGGTGTTGAAGGTTTAGTTCATGTTTCTGAAATGGATTGGACTAACAAGAATATTCACCCAACTAAGGTTGTTAACTTAGGTGATAAGGTTAAGGTTAAGGTATTAGAAATTGACGAAACTCGTCGTCGTATTTCTTTAGGCTTAAAGCAATGTAAACCAAATCCATGGCAGCAGTTCAATGAAACACATGCTAAAGGTGATAAGGTAACTGGTAAGATTAAGAGTATCACTGATTTCGGTATCTTTATTGGTTTAGAAGGTGGTATTGACGGTTTAGTACACTTAACTGATTTAAGCCATACTGAAGAAGGTTCAGAAGCTGTTAAGAAGTACAAGAGAGGTGATGAAATCACTGCTGTTGTTATTTCTGTTGATCCAGAACGTGAACGTATTTCTTTAGGTGTTAAGCAGTTAGAAGACGATCCTATTTCTAAGTTCCAAGACTTAAATAAGAAGAACTCTATTGTAAAGGGTGTTGTTAAGTCTGTAGATAGCAAGGGTATTGTTGTAGATTTAGGTGATGGTGTAGAAGGTTACATCCGTGCTGCTGATGCTTCAAGTGAACGTATTGATGATTTAGTAGCTGCATTTGCTGTAGGCTCTGAAGTAGAAGCTAAGTATACAGGAGTTGATCGCAAGACTCGTCAGATAACTTTGTCAATTCGTGCAAAGAATGAAGCTGAAGAAAAGGCTGCAATTGAAGCTATCAATCAAAACAACAAAGAAGTTGAAAGCAGTACAAATGCAATGATGGAAGCTTTCAAAGCTGCTAAAGGTGAATAATTTAATCTAGTTTAAATTATCCTAAAAGGAGACTTATTGGTCTCCTTTTTTTACCAAAATACACTTTATAAGAGAAAATATTAATTACTCATAGAAGAGTATGCTTTGTACAACAATAACTATATAAATAAGAAGAGTTTTATTATGACAAGTTCAGAATTTGTAAATAATCTTTCGTCAAAGTTAACCGATATAAGTGTTGAAGAAATTAGTGGTGCAGTAGATGATATTTCTAGATTACTAACAGTAGCATTAGATTGTAATAAAAGAATTGAAATTAGAAATTTTGGAACATTTGCTACTAAGGTTATAGGTGCTAGAAAAGCTTATAACCCAAAAACAGATAGAATTCATGAGCTAGCAAGTAAGAGAGCTATTCAATTTAGAGTAGGTAAGGGTTTGTCAGATAGATTAAACCCAAATGCTTAGTCTACAAAAGTAGTATAATTAAATGTATTTATTGGAAAAAAGAGGTGTTAACCTCTTTTTTATTTAAAGAAGTAATTATAAAGAAAATTAAAATTAGTCGGTATTTATAAAAATTTTCAGGTTTATAAAAGTTTTTGAAGGTCTAATGGATTCAATATTATTTTTACAATTTTATTTGAATGTTGCATAAATATAAGTTTATAGTATAATTTCGGTAGATTATTCTATAGCTCTTAAATGTGGTATTTAATTTATATGTATAGAGTAATAACTACTGTAAATAATAAATGATGCAAAAAAAAATAAGTCTAATTAGGCATAAATAAAATATCTTTATAGATTACACTCAATTCAGCGAATATTATGGAAATAGAATCAGCTTCCATATCACGCTATAATGTGCTGTAGGATATAGATTATTAATTTAATGAATTATATACTATTAGTGGTAGAACTATCTTTGGTAATCCTAAGTATAATCGGAAATAACAAATAAAGTTAAAAGTATCGCATGTAACTCATAAGATATAGTATAATCTATAAAAGTCTTTAGATGATAAATGAAGCATAGGGATTAATATGTTAAAGAAAATAAGTTTTTTTATTTACTTATTATTTATTTTTATTGTAAGTGTTTGTGGTGTATTAGTAGCGTATGTTAATTCAGAAATAGTTACTGTTGATTATGTTGTAGATAAAATTAATTTAACTTTAGCTGCTGTTTTTGGTTTATCTCTTCTTGTAGGCTTTATATTTGCTTCAATATTGTGGTTATGGTTGGTAATTAAATTAGCATTAAAATCACATATTTTGTTTAACAGAACAAAAAATTTACAAAGAAAAATTGATGAATTAGAATTAAAGTTAAATCCCAAAAACTTAGATGTTGTTGACGATACTCAAAAACTCCCTAATAATACAACTTCTGAACAATAAAATAATTTTTGTATATGCTTGAGTTTTTGTTTTTGTTATTACCATTAGCAGCATTTTATGGTTATTATATGGGTAGCCATAAAGTTGATTCTATTAATAACAATAAAAGGACAGAAAGATTAAGTAGTTTTATTAAAGGTTTAGGTTTCTTTTTGCATCGAGATAAAGATAAAGCTGTAGATGAATTTATCAATTTTTATAATGGTGAAAATAATCTAACTTTTGAAGAAAGTATTGCTTTAGGGGCTTTACTGCGGCAACGAGGTGAAATAGATAGGGCTATAAAATTTCATAAAACGGTAATTAGCGATACTTCAATTGAACCTTCACAGCGTTCTCTTGCATTATTTGAATTAGCAAAAGATTTTAGAAGAGTTGGTCTACTTGATAAAGCTGAAGAAATTTTGTATGAATTGTTGAAATACAATTTTGATAAAAGTTTAGTGGTAGAAATGCTGGTTAAGATTTATCAGCAAGAAAAAGAATGGAATAAAGCATTAGTAGTTATTGAAAAGTTTGGTCAATTTTTATCAGATGACTATAAAAAGGTAGAAGCTCAATATTATTGTGAACTAGGTAAAACAGCTTTTAATATTCAAGATTTTGATAATGCAATAATTTTCTTTAAGAAGGCTATTCATGTAGATGTAAAGTGTGTTAGGGCTTTATTAAATCTTGGAAAACTTTCTGTAGAATTAAAAAAATATAATCAGGCAATAGAGTATTTTGATAAGCTCTCAGAAGCCAATCCTGAAATGATTTCTTTAACATTAACACCTTTTAATAAATGTTTTTCAGAAGATAAAAGTGATTTATCAAAAAAACTTGAAATTTTAAAAAGATGGCACGAAAAGAATAAAAATCCTAATATTGTTTTATCAATAAGTGATTTACTTGAAAAAACAGAATCAGTTCAAGTTGCTTTAGATTTTTTACTTAAAGAATTAAAAGATGAACCTAGTTATGATCTTTTTTCAAAAATTTTTAAATATCGAATAAATGAAATTTCAGAAAAAGATCGAGAAAAGTTTATTGTGTTAAGTGATTTAGTTGATGTTTATAAAGCAAAAAGTTCTCGTTATATATGTGAACATTGTGGCTTTAAATCAAATATATTGTTTTGGCAATGTCCTGGTTGTCATTGTTGGGATACAATGAAGCCTTCTGTATATTTAAGAAGATAATATTTTAAGTGGATGTTTTATTATGAATGGTATTGATCCTAAAGTTATTGTTGCACTTGATTTTGATGAGCAAAAAAAAGCTGAGGCTTTAGTTGAAAAATTACGACCAGATTTATGTCGTTTAAAAATTGGTAAAGAGATGTTTACTCGTTTTGGTCCAATTTTAGTTAAAAAATTTCAAGATCAAGGTTTTGATATCTTCTTGGATCTAAAATTTCATGATATTCCAAATACAGTAGCTAAAGCTGTAGCTTCCGCAGCAGATTTAGGAGTTTGGATGGTAAACGTTCATGCTTTAGGCGGTCCTAAGATGTTGGAAGCTGCTGCTAAGAGTATCAGTATGTTTGGACAAAAAAGACCTTTGCTTACAGCAGTAACCGTATTAACAAGCATGGACCAAGAACAATTATCTGCGATAGGTATTGAAACTCCTATTAAGGATCAAGTATATAGATTAGCCTCATTAGCGGCAAATACAGGTCTAGATGGTGTTGTTTGTAGTGCCCAGGAAGCTGTAATGCTTAGAGAGCATTTTTGTGAACCTTTTAAACTTGTAACACCAGGAATACGTCCAAAGGGTGCTGATGTAGGTGATCAGGTACGAATTGTAACTCCAAAAGATGCTATAGTTAATGGTTCAAGTTATTTGGTTATAGGTAGACCTATTACACAAGCTGAAGATCCTATAAAAGTATTAACAGAAATTAATCAAGATATTAATTTTTAAAAATATTTATTATTTATTGCACTTAAAAAATTTTAAGTAAAAATACTACAAAAATAGCAGAATATTCCGTTATATTTTTCGCCAAACATAAAAATATAAAAGGTCAGAGATCAAGGGAATCTCACTGTGAGATTCCCTTTGTTATAAAGTTTAATCAAAATAAATTCAATTTTATTTGATTAATTTTGGTCTTGTTAGGTAGAAGATATAAGATATTGCAGTAGCTACAACACCACCTACACATCCTGCTATATGAGCTTCTTGACAAACATTATAACTAAATGCATTTTTGTTTCCTAAGAAGCTTTCAATTTTTAAGACATCTCCATAAAGTTGTTGTGAAAGTTCGTGAAATGATAAAGTAGGATAATAATATTCAAAAGCAACTTTACCAACAACAAGAAGAACAATTATAATACCTTTTCTGTCCCCTTCAGTAAGTAACCTTAATAACCCAGCAGTTAATGCTAATCCGTGCAAAGCACCACTTAATCCTGTATATACTTCGACATTAGTGAAGAAATAAACACCAAGGGTAGTAGCAAGTGCGGAACAAATAAATGAAAATATCTTTACTAATACATTCTCTCCAAATCCAGCGAAGAATAATAACCAAATAATAATGAATGCAACAGCATTTTGTGAAAAATGTGTAAAATTATAATGGGTTAAATTACCTGTAAAAAATTCATAATAAAAAGCTAGAGGATCGATTTCATTTCGCTTCCATGCAAAATGAAAAAAATCTACTTCTATAGAGCAGTAGTAAACTAAAAATAGTATAGCTAACGCTACAATTGCATTAATAATATTTGACATAAAAATTCCTTAGATTTGATTAGTTTTATCTTTAATCAAGTAAAATTCTTTTGGTTTATTTTCTCGAATCATACACTGTGTAAAAATTGTTGGAGTTCTACCTTGACCTGTCCAAGTGTGCTCCGTTCCATTTTCATCCGTAAACTTGAATTTTGGTGGAACATTACGTTGTTTTGGTAAATTTTCTAGAGAATTTTGATTAAGTAGTTTTGCTAAATCATTTGGGTTTATACCTGTTTGTTCTACTAATGTTCGTATGGCATCGATAGCCTCATTTCGTTCTTTAGTTTTTTTATTCTTTTCTTCTTCTTCTAATCTTCGCTCAGCCATAATTTCTGTGAACTTTTGGTAAGCATTTTCAAGTTCAGCATAAGATAGTTCACGACAAGCTACTCGTAAAAATCTAATATTTGAGATAGTTTCAATAAAAGTCATGATAGGCCTCTAAATGTGAATTTATACATATTTTAACCTTAAAATTATGTAATAAAAGAAACGAACGATATTAAATTTAAATAGATCACAAAATCGAAGAGATATTTTTTTCCATTAACTTAATTTTTTCTTAAGTAATTAAATAACTACTTGCTGAATATTTTTATTATTTTGTTATAAAACATATAGATAAACTAGGAAATGTCATGTATTATGCACGCTATGACATTACATAGTATTTATATAGGAATTGTCTAATAAGTACTCGATAGAATATATAATATGATAATAGAGGTTTATATGGCTTGTTTAGTTGTACCTGAGTTGGAAGGTGTTGTTGTTTTAGGAATTGCCCATGCAATTTTATCAAGTAATAGGGACGTTAGCGGTAGATCCTGATATTGTTTTTATGGATGAACCTTTAGGTGCACTTGATGCTATAACTAGAATGAAGCTCCAAGATGATATTTTAAATATAAATCGTAAACACCATAAAACAATAATTTTTGTAACTCATGATATTGAAGAAGCATTGTTTTTAGCGGATAGAATAGTTGTAATGACTCCAAATCCTGGAAAGATTAAAGATATTGTAACAGTAGAATTAGGACCGTCAAGAGATAGAACTAGTCAAGAATTTTTAAAAATTAGGGAACGAATATTTAATATATTCAATATGAAACCAAAGACAGAGGAGTTAGAATATATAATTTAAATTGAATTTTTGTATAGATATTCAAATTAATAAATGAAGAAGTTCTATATACTAAAAACTATGCACGAAAACTTAACGTAGTATTTTGTTGTTTTCGTGTATATTGTTTTGACGTAAGATTACTTCTCAAAATTTAAAATTTCCCATCCATTTTTTAATGCTATACTTTTTAAATTAGATTGAGGATTCGTTGCGATAGCCTTACTAGTACATTCTAGCATTGGAATATCGTTTATTGTATCACCATAGCTTATGCTATCCGAGAGATCTAAGTTGTTTGTTTGGCAATATTGCTTAATTCTGTGAGCTTTACCTATTTGATGACATATATCAGGGTAAACTTTTCCAGTTATTTTCCCCTTATGGCTATATTCAACTCTAGTAGAAATATATCCATCTGCACCTAAGCATTTTAAAGCTATATTTTCAACAAGAAGATCTAGTGTAGCTGAAACAATAATTACTTTATCCTTGTTTTGCTGGTGTTTTTTTATGAGATTTATGCCGTCTTGATAAAGATATGGGGGTATAAAATTTGTGTAATAATCGGTTAGTGCCATTTCTAAATCTTTTATTGTTTTATTTTGTAATGGTTGAAGAATAAATTCATAATAAGATCTTATATCTAAAGTCCCTGCATAAAAATTTTCTAATAGTTTTTGATCTAAATCAAGAAAAGATTTATCCATCAAGCTGTGTTTTACTAAACATTTAAAAAATAAGGAATTGCTATCACCTTTTATTAATGTTCCATCTAGATCAAAAAAAACTAACGCCATGTGGCACCTCTTTAGTTGTATATCAATTTCTATCTTTTACTTTCTTTAATATATTCATATAAGCTTCTCTCATTTCTTTATTTGTTATGCAACTATAATAAGTTGTAGTTTTTATTTCTTCATCGATATCAATATTTATATGATGAAACGAAAATACACCAATCTGAAAAAGTAAGCTAAAAATATGAATGTTATTTATTGTTGAGCTTTCACAGAAATTATAACCACAACTATTAGGTATAAGCAATTTTTCAGGGTTATAATTAGTGTTGCGTAAAACATTAATTAGAAAATCTTCAATATGTTGAGTGGAGTAGAAGTTAAAAAAGTCATTTTGGTCTACTCTTTTTAAAAATGATTTAATGCTTTCAGGTCGAAATACTTTAATATTATGTCTTGTAAAACGGTAACCACCATACCAATCAGATAAGTAACCTATAAATATATCAACTGACTGTTCAGATGCGTCAGCTTCATCTTGAATATATTCAGAGTAATATTTGTTCATATCACCGACGGTAAAACCACATATGCTAGTTGATCTTTCATCAAAGGTTAGATCTCGTACATAAGGAATACCAACATGTTTTTCATGGCTAAGATTAAATTTTATTTCTCCGAATATTAAACACCAATCTATGTATGAAGAACATTCATAGATGGCTCTGTAAAAATCTAATAAGGCAAAATAGATTTTTTCTTTATTTTTATCAAAGTAATTTTTTACAATAATTGATTCGTAATTATCTATAAGGATGACTATTTTATTTGTGGGACTATTTTTTGCTAAAATTCGAACGAAGTTATAGGTCATATTATAGATATTATCATCTAAATTTATGCTTTCTTCGATAGATTCTTCAAATAGTCTATTGTTGTAAAAATTACCTAATAATTTGTGAAGTTCATGATTATTTTTAGCTGGTAGGTATTCAAAATCTATTTTAACTACATTTTGTTTCGGTATTTTACAATCAATATTTTGAATGTCTAAATTTTTGAATATTTTTGATTCTTTACCATACTTAAAGAGATAAAAATAGGTGTCTAATAGCACTGTTTTTCCAAAACCATAAGGTCGAATTAACATTTCAAATGTACCATGGTTTTGATAAAAGTCCACTAATAATGAAGTTTTATCGATATAAATATCATCACCAAGTATTAAATCTTTGAAGGAATGGTGAGTAGCGAATGAATAATAGGGCATAGAGTTATAATATCCAAAGCAAATTATCTATTTTTATAATATCACAAAGAAAGGAATATAAGAAAGAAATTTGTAAATAATAGAGGATGCAGAAACGGGCGAGGCCCTAGCCACATCTCGGTACTATCTGCGACCATCCTGGTTGCTTCCTTCCGGACCTGGCCGGTTGAACGGGGCAGAAATACGAGAGGACCAAAGCCTCATAACAACGTTCTCGAAGAACAAGCATATAATATACTAATTTTTTGTAATATCAAGTATTTTTTATATAAAATGTAAAAATAATGATAAAAGTGTGATAAAAATCTGTTTTTTATAATCCTAAAACTTTATCGATAATTTCCAAAATTATAAAGATTGGAGTTGCTAGAAATGTTGTTAAAATTCCACATACTATCAAGCTTAATGAGGAATAAGCCCCTTCAGTTTCCCCATGTTCATTTGCTGCTGATGTTCCTACAGCATGAGCACATGCGCCAATTGCCAGTCCTTGTGCTTTTGGATTTCTTACATGAAATAGTTTCATTAGTGGAAAACCAATAACAGCTCCAAGAATTCCAACACAACATACAATACATGCTGTTATTGAGGCTATACCTCCTAAATTATCTGATACATTCATCGCCAAAGGTGTGGTAATAGACCTTGCACCAATTGTAGGTATAAGATTTTCATTTACACCGAATAAGTGACAAGTTATATAAGCTATAAAAAAACTAATCAGTATTGATATTGAACAACAGCATAGTATTGAAAAAGCCTGTTTTTTTATCATGTCAAATTTCATATAAAGAGGTATTGCTAGGGCAACTATAGAAGGTTCTAGTAAAAAGTTTATGGGAGCAATACCATTTTGAAAATCAGAAGGGTTTTCATCAAAAAACAAAATAATACAAATAATGATAATAACTGAAATTAGTAGAGGATTTAAGATTGCCCATTTTATTTTTTGTTGAATAAAACGAACAGATATATATAAAAAAATGGTTAAAGGTAATGCTATATAAAACAAAGTAGGTTGATTAAAAAAATTTGAAAAAATTTCATTAAAGTTCATGATAATTACCCCAAATTTTATTTATTTACTATTAAAGCTGGAATATTTGTTTTTTTAATTTTTTTTATTACTGATGCTCTTTTATAAAGATTTTTTCGGTGTTTTCTTTCTTGAGGAGTTTCTGTGTAATGCTGAAAAAGTCTACCGACAATTAATATGATTAAAGCTATTCCAGAAAAAGAATTTAATATTATTAAAAACATAGAATCATAGACCTCGCTTAAGTAAGTAATAATACCAACAGCTGCGGGAATGAATAAACATGACATGTGTTTTAATAATAAGTTTGCTGAAGGGGATATCCAACTAATTTTTATTAAATTAGCTTTTAAAAGTATAAACAATATAATTAAACCGATAATGCTACCTGGAAACTTTATAGGTAAAAATGTAGAAATGAACTTACCTACTATAAGACATACGTAAATTATAAAAAAACTGAAAAGCAATTTTCCTAAAAATGTAAATAATTTCACGATAAATACCTAATTCTATAAAGTAAATTAATTATGATATTGGTCACATTATAGAACCTTGTTAAAAAAAATCTAGTTTTTACTCATTATCGATGTTGAATTGCTTAAAATTTTATAGTAAGTTTGTGTAAAAAATTTAATAATTTGATGTGTTTACATAAAGGAAAGATTATGCAGTGGATTGATATAGCCATTTTGGGCATTATAGGAATAAGTGCATTAATAAGCGTTGCTAGAGGTTTTGTAAAAGAAATTCTATCCCTAGTTGCCTGGGCAGCTTCTTTTTTTGTAGCGATAAATTATTATGACCAATTGACAACATTATTTTCATTTAAAGATCATAGTGTGAGAGTTGTATTAGCTTTATTAGTTTTATTTATTGGTACATTAATAGTTATTGGATTGATAAATTACATAGTAACATTAATTCTTCAAAAGACAGGATTGAGTGGAACAGATAGATTATTAGGGATGGTTTTTGGTGCTATTAGAGGCTTAATTATTGTTCTTGTAATAGCCGCTGTTTTTCAGTTAATTATAAATATAGATGCTTTTGCAAAATTTGCAGAATATTCATGGTATAAGGATTCTGTATTATTACCAGAAATAAATAAGTTTGCTATACAAATTTTGACTTATTTTAATTTGTATAAGTAAAACAGAATAATTAAAATAAAATATTGTGCAATTTAAATAAAGAAGGCGTTTTGTCTTATATTGTATTTCGATAAAAAAAACAAAAAAGAAAAACGCCATGAATAATATCCACTAGTAGTATTAAAAAAATATTATCCTTTCTCTATTTTTTAATGGTATACATTAAATTGTATCAATAAATAATATGACATAGCATTTAATGCTAATTTTAAACGTTGAATTTATAAAATTTTCGCACTTTATAACCATGAACATGAAATGCTATATAAATGAACCATCTTATATGGAATTTCAACTTTAGCGAATGAATTTGCTACTAACAGAATAACGCATCTAATGTTTTCCTATTGCATTATCGTTTAACTAATCAGGATCTATATCTTTGCTTAATAATGTTTGTATTTCCATGTGCGCAAAAAATCTTTATGACATAAACATTGGACGTTTTGCAAATTTAGGCTACTAAAAACCAAGTATATAAACATAAATGTATAAAAATTAATAGTATTATAGATATTTGTATTTCGCAAATGTAATACAATTGCTATTTAACTGCAGAATATATTGATTACTTGGCACGTCTAGAGAAGAAGAAATTATGCTTTAACAGATTCTAAATTAAGCCATTTATTTACTTTTTCAATGCTTTCATTTGC
>JBJFGR010000076.1:0-12202 GCA_051892875.1 Succinivibrionaceae bacterium | reverse complement strand
AGCAATCAATTTCGCTTTGTAGCACCAGACTTTTAATCTGTTATAAAACTACCTAGTTAAAATCATGGGGAATTAGCTCATCTGGGAGAGCGTCTGATTTGCATTCAGAAGGTGAGGAGTTCGAGTCTCCTATTCTCCACCAAATATTTTACTTATGGGAGTCGGTAAAACTATCCTTACGAATACTAGTTATTGTTTGGACGTTTACAAGGGTTGCAATGACACCGATATAGCCACTCCCGCCAAATTTATGGAGGTTCTGTTAAGTATAGAGTAGTTAGAATATAAATTAGCTGATCCTAGGTATGTAAAAGCACTAATTAATTCAATGATACAAAATATACGATTAAATAACTTATATATGACACAGATATAGTTACCTCCGCCAACGCCGACTTGCCAGAATTGGTTGAATGGAACGGATTTGTAATCCGTCGGAGCAATCCCATTGCAGGTTCGAATCCTGTGGTCGGCACCATTTTACTGGGGTGTAGCGTAGTGGTTTAGCGCGAAGGTCTGTTAAACCTTGGGTCATGAGTTCGAATCTCATCACCCCAGCCATTTTTTAATAGTTTAATCGGTAAGTGCATAAGACTAAACAGTTCTATATATTATAATATTGAAAAGGATATATAGAATGATTTGTGAGTTTTGTGGAAAAGAACACGATGGAAGCTATGGTTCTGGTAGATTTTGTAGTAAATCTTGTAGAATGAAATTTATTGCTTCAAAAGTAAAAAATCGAGCTTATAATTTACCAATTAAAGAAGCTAAAGGTAATTGGCAATGTAGAATATGTAAAGAAACATTCAGAACAAGAAAAGAATTACAAGAGCATAGAAAAAAATATCATACAGAATATCATAAAAAACCTTGGAATAAAGGTTTAACTAAAGAGATCGACGAAAGCTTAGAAAAAGCTTCTAGAACGTATAAAAAACATATAGAAGAGGGTTTGATACTACCATCACAACGAGGTAAATCTGTAACAGAAGAAACAAAACAGAAAATTTCAGAATCTATGAAAAAAGCACATAAAGAAGGAAGAGCTTGGAATATAGGTAAAAGCAGATGGAATAACAAACATTCTTATCCAGAAGAATTTTTTATTCAAGTTATAAACAATGAATTTGAAGATAAAAACTACCGTTGTGAATATCCACTTGAAATATTTAGTTTAGATTTTGCCTGGCCTGAAAAGAAAAAATGTATAGAAATTGATGGTGATCAACATCAAAGATTCAAAGAATATAAAGAAAGAGACATGAGAAAAGATCAATGTATATACAAAAATGGATGGAAAGTTTTAAGAATTGAATGGAAACAAATGTTTAAAGATACGAAAACTTGGATAAAAATTGCAAAAGATTTTATAGATAATTAATTATTAAATTGGAGTGTACTATAATTGGTAGCTAGATTAGATTTAAAATCCGAAGTCAGCAATGGATGTGTAGATTCGAGTCCAGCCGTCAGAGCCATTTTTTTTGTGGTAGTGTCAGTAAAATCTATCTTTATGAATGTGAATTGTTATATAGATGGATATTCCCGGTATATATGACACCGATATAGGGAGACTACCTCCTTTATTTGATTTGCGTTTTCATTCTTAGCGATTTGGTCGTTTCGTTCAGTTGGTCTAGGACATCGCCCTGTCACGGCGAAGATCACGGGTTCGAGCCCCGTAACGACCGCCATTTGTTGGAGGATTGCCAGAGAGGCCGATTGGAGCGGTCTTGAAAACCGTCGTACTGCAAGGTACCGTAAGTTCGAATCTTACATCCTCCGCCATTTTTTATCGGAATTTGTATTAGAGTTGGTTGTATGTATTTGTTAATTATGCTCTAGTACAACAGAGGTTAAGTGAATCCGGTCTAGCTTAACACTGCAAACCCCTCTGGACCGGACAGTTTTTATACATTTGTAGAAGTAGTTAGTACTTGTTCTAAAAAGTATGTGTTAGTATTTTTTAGTAAGGGTTAACTATATGAAAATATACACAGATGCCAGTACGAGAAGTAATGTTTCAGGTTTAGCTTTTATAGTTACTGATGCGAAGAATAAAGTGCAATGTAGAAGAGCGTCTGTTGTAGAAGAAAAAGATAATAACACTGCGGAATTGAGAGCAATATGTTATGCATTAGCGTATACTAAATCTGTTGATGAACCCGTTGTATTAATGACAGATTCAACATATGCGATACAGGCGATAAGAGGTGGGTATCATAGACCTAGCGAAGAAAAATTAATAGAATATATACACTCTCATATGAAAAATAGAAAGTGTAATATATTTTGGGTAAAAGGACATAACAAAGATGGTACTGTCCTTTCTTATTTTAATAAAGAAGCAGATAAGTTAGCAAAACGCGTTAGAAAAGAATATGAATATAGTGCAGTTAAACAAAAGAAAATAGATAAACAAAAAAGATTGGAAGCTGCATTGGTATCTAAGAAAGGAAAAAATAGATGAGGACCATAGACTTTTATGCAGTTAAAGAAAGTGGTGCAAATATAAATAGAGTTATATATCATGTTGAAAATTCTGATATTGCTCTTATTAGCGCTTTTCGTTCTGATTCTTCGAAAAAACAAAATTTAGAAAATAATAAAAGATTAGCATTAGATATACATAATATTGGATTATCGTATATAAAAGTTACTGGCAATTATAAAGAAGAAAATAATTCAGAATTTACAACAGAAGATAGTTTTATAGTAATTCATCAGCCGGAATCAAATGAAGCACAAGATGAATTTTTTGAAGAAATGCTCGGATTATGTAGAAAATATAATCAAGATGCAGTATTAATTAGTTTAAAAAATCGAAAAGATGTCCCTATTGCTTCATATGATAGTGATGGAAAAATTGTATATGGTCCATTCACTAAACTGACACTGAGTAATATAGAAGATTTTTATACTAGAATCCATAATCATAAGTTTAAATTTGAAAGCATTGTAGAATCAGAAGAAGGTATAAAACCGAATGGATATTCAAATGCTATGAGATATTATGGAACAAAAGCTTTATTAAAATTAAAATAGAAGTTTGAGACGTTGAGATTGCGGCTCTGGAGATAATCCTAAATTTATTATATACAATCTCTCAATTAAAGCGTTAACTTATAGAAAAGGAATAAATAGTCATGTTGAATGGCAGCAATCAAGCACATAAAAGTAGTGCGTACGAATCTTTGAGCAAATTAGAACAAGCAGAGTTAGATACTTTTATTAGAGGTCTTATTCAAGG
The DNA here is from genome assembly GCA_051892875.1 of Succinivibrionaceae bacterium. Classification (GTDB taxonomy): domain Bacteria; phylum Pseudomonadota; class Gammaproteobacteria; order Enterobacterales; family Succinivibrionaceae; genus JBJFGR01. Next base: position 8,949 of record JBJFGR010000076.1, on the reverse strand, counting down.
AGCTTGTGCTTTTACAGACGAGTTTACAGTTTCAGATATTGTAGGTGGTAAGTTTACGCATTGGAAAAATACTCCTTTGCATAAAATATATCTTTACCATAAGCATAGAAAAGATTGTGATAATCCAGTAGCCGAATCTGGTAAAGATATGGGAAGAATTTTTAAATATGTCATGGCTAAAGATAAATTTAGAAATTATACTCTAGTCGGTACAGAACAAAGACAATTTCCAATTAACCGTTATAGAATAGAGTACTAATAAAATGTCAAAATTTAAAGAAGTAGTAGAAAATGCTTTAAAAGAAAGAGGATTTTCTTTACAAAAACTAACAAATAATCTAGAAATAGATAGTCCTATTTGTACATGCTTTATAACCGCATATTTAGAAACAAATGACGAAGAAACAAATATTGCTAATAACAACAAATTAGAATTAAATATTGTATCTCTCGGTTATGAATACGGTTATAAAAAAATCCTTGGTGGATATGTTTATTCAAATGGAACTTTTGCTAAAGAGCCTGGATTTTTAGTATCTTGTAAAAGAACTAATGTATTACCTGAAGATTTTAAAGAAGAAATGTTAGCTCTTGGTAGGAAATACAATCAAGAAACTATTTTACTAAAGTTACCAGGAGAAAAATCGGCTTACTATAATACCAGAGGTAATAAAATAGATGAAAAGGATATTGAATTCGCCTTTACAAAGCAGGTAGATCCAACAAAACCGAAAACACTTTATCCAAATGAAATTACAGCTTGGAGTAAAGGATATACTCAATTACAAAAAGATGCAAACAAAGGTAAAAATCAAGCTATTGAATTGACCAATGAAAACTCTTCTGTTTTTGAATCGTTGATATTGACTGATGAAGAAATCAATGAATTAAAAGAAGATGCCAGAGAAAAATGTTTTTGTAGTGGTTCTGGGATATTAAGAATGGCTGCCTGTAGAGAACATTTAGGTTTAGAACCTTATCCTTGTCTCAAAAAGCGGTAATTTGAAGGGTTTAAAATGTCAAAATTTAGAGAAATAGTAAATACTATATTAGAAAAAGTAAATTTGACTGAAAATCCAAATACTATTTTAAAGTCAGCTTTACTTGGTAAAAATCCTAATGTTGAATCATTAACTATTATTACGGCTGAAAATCCCTTTGGTAAAAAAATTAACAGAAGAGATAATGCTACTCGATTAAAGGCTTTTAAGACACAGTTAAAGCTCGGAGGTCATCCTTATAAAAATATTGTTGGTAAATATGGAAATAAAGAGCATTCTTTTGTAATTTTTAATTTATCAAGATCTGCCGCTAAAAATTATGCAAAAGTATATGAGCAAGAATCATTTATTTTTGGTATAAAGAATAAAGGTGGCATGCTATACGAGTATTGGGAAACTGTAGATAATGGTAAAACTTATAATTTATCTAAAACTACAGATTTTATAAGAAATGAGCAAGAATTAGAAGATTATTTTTCTAGATTACATGATTATAAATTTAATATAGGCTTTGATTTTAACGAATCTATCGACGAAGAAACGGTAAGAAAATTAGAATCTATTACGACTCCAGAAGATAAGAAATGGATTAAAGAATATATTAATGAAGAACGTGTAGGTATGGCTTCTTATTTACATTATAAAAAGTTGTATAAAAATTAATGTCTTAAAAGGAGAAAATCAGTATGACACAAGAAGAAAAACAGAAACACTTCGAAGAACAGCAGTTTAAGAAAAAATGGGCCAAACGTTTGAAACTTAGCCCTATGCCAAATAAGATATCTGCAAATGTCGGTAGAGCACCTCGTTGTAATAGTAGTACCGCCAAAAAAGAAGTATCTTTGGCAGTAGCTTCGAAGAAAAAGAAATAGTTTAATCCAATTGACTCCCTAAGCCTCTTAACAATGCGCAACTAGTCTCTGAATTAACAGTAGATGTATATATAAGCTGCAGTAATTATATATATAGGAGTCGTTTTCTGTTTTACAATACAATTAAAATACTGCATATAATGTATATATTAAATAAATTTGAAAGATAATTTTATGAATTTACTTAATCAATGTCAAATTCGTTTATACGGTGAAAACGAATGGAGTGAAATTAAAGAATTTTATCCGGTAGCTAAAAGTGTTTTGATTGAAACCTGGTTAGAAGAACATCCAGAATTTTATGAAAGATCAGTGTTAAGTGACGGATATAAAGAATTGATTATTGAAACAAGACATAATGATTCTGAAGATTCTACAATACAAATTTATAAAGTAGATATTTCATATAAGTTTGACATAAAAGATTTATAAATTTTTATGAGAGGGTAGCTCAGTCTGGTAGAGCAACGTAAAAAAGTATTTAGTATTTAAGTACGTTCAGCAACATATATTTTTGGTTGGTAACCCGTGTGTCGTAGGTTCAAATCCTACCCCTCTCAACAAGTTTCGGTTTGTTAGTTTGATAGGCTTGATTTTTATGTAAGTAAGTTTGGAAGCTACGACACAGGCCAAATAACCTATCTTTGCCAGATTTTCTTTATTGTTGTCGTGAAGAATAAAGAGCAAAAAACTAACTTAAATTATGGATGTTATGTTTCGTAAGAGCATAAGGGTCAGGGTTAATCCCAAAAGAGTCACGAACGTGGATCTCGTATTACCTCCACCTATCCACAATCTTTATACTCCGTCGTAGTCTTGGTGACCGCTTATATATCATGTTCTAGATCTCAGTATATAGGTATGGGAATACTGTTCGAATCAGTTACGGGGTTCCAATTTTTTATGAGTAGTTTATTAGTTCTTCTCGCCTTGGAAAATTGAACTAGTGAATAGTCATCTTGTAATGGTAAACATTCTCGACTGAAACTAAAGAAAAGTTTATATGTTTATTAGAGTAATATGGTAAGCCGCGGCTGAGACTTATAAGGGTAAGTAGATGTATAGATGTAATGAAAGTTTTACCACAGTATAAAGATTAGTAATATGAAGAAAGAATTAAATGACACGAGGATAAAATAATGAAAGCAAAGAAAATGACAATATCGATTAAAATACCTAAACCTAGAGATTTTAATCATTATACCTTACAATTAAAAGGATTGATGAGAACGAAAGTAATTAAAAATAAAAAGAAAGAAATCAAGAAATTCAATTGGAAAAAAGATAGTACAGATTATTCAAACATTATATTGGCTAGTGCTTAAATAATTTGTATTGTCTTCATTGGAGGAATGGCAGAGTGGCTTAATGCAGCGGTTTACTAAACCGTCGTACCGAAAGGTGCCGTGGGTTCAAATCCTACTTCCTCCGCCAATTTATTAGGTCTGTCGTTCAATGGTTAGGACACTAGGCTTATACCCTAGCGAGCGTCTGATTAACGCGAAATCCCAGTTCGAGTCTGGGCGGACCTACCAACTTTAAATAAGAGGGAAACGATAAATGAGCACACGTCAAGAATATAATAAAAAAATTTTAGCACATATTTCTGAAAAAATAGACCAGTGTTCAGATATGCGTTTTGTACAAATTCTGTGGGCATTGGGAATTGATGATGGACAAGATAATTTCTACGAAGAATCGAAAGAAACGTTAGAAAAAGTAGAAAACAATCTAAAGAAAATTAATAAAGAATAATATTATTTCCGGTTTTACAATATTTTTAACAAGACATATATTTGTTTATAGATTAACAGAAAAAGGAAGTGGATATGTCTGACAATAAAACAATGACTGAAAAAGGTGCTATTACTAATCAATCTACATTAGACAAAGTTGTAGATTGGTTTTATCATGGAGCCGCATTACGTAGAGAAAAAAACAAAGACCGTATTATAGCTTTGTTTGATGAGGCTTTTAAACAAGATAAAACAAAAGCATTACGTATTTTATTTTATATTCGCGATATTCGTGGCGGTCAAGGCGAAAGACGCATTTTTAGAATTTGCTTAAATCATTTGGCAAAAACGGAATCTGCTTGGTTAAAAGATAATTTGGCATTAATTGCTGAATATGGCAGATATGATGATTATTTGTGCTTGCTTGATACAGAAATTAAAAGTGCTGTAATTGATTTCGTTAAAGCACAATTAGATAAAGATATTGCTGCAATAGATAGCAATACACCTATTTCATTGCTTGCCAAATGGATGCCTTCCGTTACAACCAAGAATAAAGAAAAAAGAAGATATTTAAATGCTCTTTTAAATTCTGGTAAATTTGGTACAGTAAGAAATTATAGACAAACGTTATCTAAACTTCGTGATAAATTGAATATTGTTGAAAAGAATCTTTGCAATAAAGCATTTGCTGAAATTGAATATTCTAAAGTTTCTTCTAATGCGATGTCTAAGTATTCAAAAACTAGAATTTCATCTGGATTGGCCGGTACTTTTTGGCGCAATGACTTAGATAGATTTAAAATGTATTTAGATGCTGTTAAAAACGGTAAAACAATTGACGGCAAAGAAGTAAAAATAAATGCAAAAACCTTATATCCATATGATGTTATTACAAAATATATGAGCGGTTATAGCATAAGTCATCAAGAAGATCCTGCAGCAGAAGCTCAATGGAATGCTTTGCCGGATTATGTACCAGAGATCAACGGTATTGTAATTTATGATACTTCCGGTTCAATGTATGGATTACCTATGGCTGTATCTTTATCGCTGGCTATTTATATTGCTGAAAGAAATAAATCAGAAGTTTGGCGTAATTATGTTATTCCATTCTCATCTAATGCGACTTGGAAAAAAGTAAAGGGTAACAATTTAGTAGAAAAAATTGAATCTATTTATACTGGAGATTGTTCAAATACTAATTTACAAGCAGCCTTTGATCTTATTTTAGGTAAAGCTATATATGCGCAAGTACCTAAAGAAGATATGCCAAAACAGCTGATTATTATTAGTGATATGGAATTTGATTCGGTTTCTTCTAATAACCAAACCAATTATGAAGCTATAAAAAGCAAATATAATAAAGCTGGTTATGACTTGCCACAGCTAATCTGGTGGAACGTTGAATCAAGAAGCAATCAAACACCGATTACAGTAAATGATAAAAATTGTTTATTGCTTTCTGGTTGTTCACCGGCAGTCATGCAAGTAGCTTTAGGCGGTTCATATGATTTTATGGAAGCAATCGATAAAATTATTAACCAAGAACGTTATAGTTGCATCAATTATAATTAGTTCTTATAACTATTAAAGACTGTGAAAAACGTACAGCAATCTATAAAATATTTTATATTGAAGAACTTGCTGTGTTTTAACAGCATGGTAAGGTATTAATTTCGGTTAATACCTGTTTATGAGGAAGGGCCGAAACAAAAGTTTTTCGTTAAAAGACAGTCTTTACGGTCCTTCCTTTTTTTTATCAAAGGATAGGAATGTTTACAATGTTAGATTTGCATAAAAAGTCAATGTATAATAAAGAAGAATTAGACAAAGCAGATTTATGCGGATGTTTCTATTGTTGTGAAGTATTTGATCCGAGTGAAATAAAAGAATACACTGATAACGGAAACACTGCACTTTGCCCACATTGTAAAGTTGATTCTGTAATACCTCTTAATAAAAACGATGAAGAGTCTAAAGAAATTTTACAAAAAATGTATGGATATTTCTTTAAAGATTAAAATTTTATTTATTTTTTGTTTTACATTTATATTCTATATTATATAAATATATTGTTTTTAAGTTAATATAAAAATTTTATTCGGGGGTCGTCTAGTGGCAGGACATGAGATTTTGGCTCTCATAACGTTGGTCCGAAGCCAGCCCCCCGAACCAAAAACTGAAAGGAAAAGCAAAATGAAGTTATATGATAGTGGAATTATTTTAGGCGGGGTAATTGCATTTATGATATATGGAATAGGGTATATTATAAATGGAAAAATTAATGAACAGTCTGAAGTAGACTATCAAGAACAAAGAATTCTAGATGAAGGTTATGTAAAAACCAATTACACCGAAGATCAAATTTTCTACAGTGATTATCAAGAATGTGTAGAATATAAAGATCATTTTTATTGTTATTAATTTAGGAAGTAAAGATGAAAAAAGTATTGTTAGGCATTTTTATTGTTTTATTGTTAACTGCTTGCGCTCAAGAAAGAGTACAGTACGTTAAAACAGATTGTAGAAATTGTAATTCTCAATATACCGTAAGAAAACCTGTAGAAATTGTATACGAAGAGATTACTTATACTACTGTTTATGAGCCACGAACATATGCTAAGACAAAAAGAGTAACTATTCCATATAAAAATTGTGAAAAAACTTATAAAAATACTGTCGTTAATAAAAAATTGCTTTACAAATAAAAATTTTATGATAATATAGGTATATAAATTAAAAAAAGAAGGGTTCTATAAACTATGATGAAAATGATGTTTAAATATATTAGATTTTATAAACAGCTCAATCGAGGTGTATAATTTTCTATTACGTTTTTATCAGATAGAATTTAAAAGCCTCGAGAATAAGAATCGAGGCTTTATTATTATAAATTTTTGGTTGGGTCGCATAGCGGCAATTGCTGGAGACTGTAAATCTCTTCTCTTCGGAGTTCGTAGGTTCGAGTCCTACCCCAACCACCATTTATAGAGAGGTAACTCAGTTGGTCTAGAGTATTCGCCTGATATGCGAAGAGTCGTGAGTTCGAGTCTCACCCTCTCTACCAAATTATTTAGGGAGCATTTTTGTTGAGTTATAACAGATTAAAAAATTTTAGAAAATTACGAAAACTAGCTATATTACAAGGATTTGGCGGAAAATGTCAATGTTGTGGTTATAACAAATGCGTTCAAGCTTTAGAATTTCATCATTTAAATTGTAATAATAAAGAATTTTCTATTAGTACCATTATGAATAAAAACTGGAAACGAAATAAAAAATGAATTAAAAAATGTATTTGTGTGTGTGCCAATTGTCATAGAGAAATACACAATAATTTATTAGAAATTGATGTTAATAAACAATATTTTGACGAAAACGCCGTACAAGATTATGAATGTGCTATAAATAAGGTAACAAAATATAGCAAATGTCCAATTTGCGGAGCATTAAAACCAGAATATAACAAATTTTGTTCTCGAAAATGTGCCGCGAAATCAAGAGATAGAGTAAATTGGGAACAATACGAAAGTTTAGTTTATATTATTGATAATAAAATTGAATCTATTAATAGTATTGCTTCTAAATTAAATATTTCTTGGCAAGCTGTAAAGAAAAGATATAAAAAATTAAAATCACAATAAAGATTTGAATTATTTATGGTCATGTAGCTCAGTTAGTAGAGCACCAGACTGAAAATCTGGGTGTCGTTGGGGCGGAACCAACCGTGACCACCATTTATTGGAAGTATAGCTCAGCTGGTAGAGCAACGAGCTTTTAACTCGTGGGTCATGGGTTCGAATCCCTTTGCTTCCACCAATTTTTATGGCGATGTAGTTCAGCCGGTTAGAACGTATCCCTCATAAGGATAAGGTCACTTGTTCGAGTCAAGTCATCGCTACCATCTTTTTAAATTTTAAGTTCTAAACATAAAATGATTATTACGGAGAAATTTTTATGCCTAGAATTATAAAACATACAGATAAAATTTTAGTAGAACGCGGTGAATGTTATTGGTTAAGTCTACGGCATGTAAATAGTTATTTACCGGGGATAGAAATTTTTAAAAATCCGTCAAAGTCTGATCTTTTAAAAATGTTAAGACAAACATCTACAATACGAGGATTTGCTGATCACGAAGATGTAATTGTATGGAATGGAGAAGAAGAAATTCATGGTACAATCGAAAAGGCAATACGACAAAAATATGGTGATGATAATTTTTCAGATGGTAAACATAGGATAGCAAGATTTCAAGTATTTAGAGATAAAAATAACCTTTTAGGATTTGAAGACAACGAGGGTCCCGATACAGATGAGGTAACGAATGAGTTAAAACAAACACTTTTGGGTAACCCAAATTTCACTAAACTTTTTTCGAAAGAAGAAATACTAAATGCACAATCTCATCATATTATAGACGATGAAGAATAAATAAAATTGTTTTACTTTTATTAAAAATAATCTATATTTATTTTAAACGGTTTTTTATTAGAGGATTCTTAGCTCAATTGGATAGAGCAATAGCCTTCTAAGCTATAGGTTGCAAGTTCGAATCTTGCAGAATCCGCCATTTTTTATTATTTTCTGTTTTACATTTTTTAATTATGGTGTATTTTATTAATATCTGTTATGGCGGAAGTATAGACGCTAGATGGAGTGTGGAGAGAGGAAGTGAATCCGGAATAGCTTACCTCGCAGATGAAAAGAATACGGCCGAAAGCGGTGAGTCATCGCAATCGGAGAAACCGTAGAACGGAGGCTCAGACGGGATGCAAACTAACCAACTAAGTCACAATTCGCGAAGTGATGTCATCGAGCCCAAAACAAAGACCACACGTTCTAAAGGGTTGGTATTTTCTTAATAGTATATCATGGCTTTAGATAACAGATATTAACAAAGTATATAGTGAAAGGAATGAATAAATAGATGTTGGAAAAAATAAAAGAAAAAATTAAAGATTGGTGGTTTTCCAGAGATAGTATTTTTAATTTTTATTTCTCAATATCTTCATCTGGTATTTTTATAAATTTTACTATATTAAATTACGGTATAGATTTAGATATCACTATTCCGTGTATTCTTCCTAGCTTCTATATTAAAACCTTTTATGAAAAAGAACAAGAAGTCTTTACGAATAAATTTTGGGGTGAACAGTTTACATTTGTTTCTGATTTGCGTACAGAATTTGGTACAGGTTGGTTTGTTAATCAAGATCATGCAGGTTTTAGTACTCAAGTGTCAATTTTAGGTTTTAATTATGCTTATGAATTGAGAGATACAAGGCATTGGGATTACTTTAAAAATTGCTGGAAGAGCTATTCAGAAGATAAATA
>JBJFGR010000075.1:0-12280 GCA_051892875.1 Succinivibrionaceae bacterium | reverse complement strand
GATGGTAGTGTAGCATTCGCTATGTGAGAGTAGGTCATTGCCAGGCTTTTTTATTGTAAACCTCCCTTTTTGGGGAGGTTTTTTCGTTTTTGTACCCTTTAATTTTTTAATTTTTTCTTGAGTGGTATATTATTTGCAGTGTATCCATATATCAATTTTTTGACGTTAATTACTTTGTTTTAGGTGAAAATATGGATAATGCTACTGTGGATTTTGGGATGGTGCAAGATGTACATAATCTAGATAAACTTCGTAGATTATCTAGTAAAAATTCTTCTATTGCTGATAAAACAAAAGCTTTGGTTACTGCGGCGCAACAGTTTGAGTCATTACTTAATCAGTTTTGGGTTAAGGAAATGCGTGCTACAAATGATTCTATTTGTGGGGATAGTCCTTTAAAAAGTAAAGAAAGTGAAATTTTTCAGTCTATGTTAGATGAACAAATGATTTCAAGTATCTCAGCAAAAAATTCAAATAATAACTCATCTATAACAAATTTATTGGTAAAACAGTTTGCAAGATCTATGGGTGATGAAGGCAAAGAAATATTATCATATTATGAAGGTAATAAAAATTCAGCGTCATCTAGTAATATAAACAGAGCTCTTGAATCTTATCGTTCTAATAGTACAAAAACAGAATATACTACTACAACAAATTACTCAAATACTAATGATAATGTATCAGAATTTATTTTTAATTCACCTAAGGATTTTGTTGATAAAATTATGCCTATTGCAAAGAAGGTTGCAAGTTCTAATGGTTTTAATCCTCTAGTAATCGTATGTCAAGCAGCTTTAGAAACAGGTTGGGGAAAGCATATTGGGGCTAAAAATAATCTTTTTGGGATAAAAGCCAATGAAGGTGATGATAAATCATCTTTATTAACTACGGAATATGTTAATGGCAAACGGATTGAACAAATTGATTCTTTTAAGAATTACTCATCACTAGAAAATAGTATTAAGGATTATGTATCTCTAATAAAAAACAGTGACCGTTATGCCAAGGCTTTTCAAAAAAATAACGATCCAGATCAATATTTTGAAGAAATTCAGAAGGCTAATTATGCAACTGACCCGAATTATGCAGGTAAGTTAAAGAGAATATTACATAATGACGTTTTTTCGTCATATTTGTAGAGTTAAGATGGAGTAATAATCATGGCGGATTTATTAAAGATTGGAACAAGTGGGGTACTAGCTCATCAGCAGTTATTACAAACTACTTCTAACAATATTAGTAATGTAAGTACTGCAGGTTATTCTCGTCAGGAAACTTTGGTTTATACTAATATAATAGGTGAAGGTTGTGGTTATCTTACAACGCGCCGTTGTATAGATACTTATGCTCAAAAAGAATTATTAACAGATAATGCTAATTTAGCTTATTATGCAGCTAGAAAAGAAAATTTAAATACTGTAGATTCATTGTTGTCAAATTCTAGTACTGGTTTAACTTCAACTATAAATGAGTTATTTGATAATATTCAAAGTGCAAATACAGATCCTTCATCTGTTGCTAATCGAAATGAGTTAATTGGTTCGATAGATGCTTTTACTCAAAAAGTAAATACTATTAGTGGTAATATACAGAACCAGTATCAAACAACTAATCAAAAAATAAAAGATAATGTTCAAGAGATAAATCAGATTTTAGATGGTATTTATCAAATGAACAGTAATATTATTAAAAGTAGTAATAATAAGGATTCAGCTTCTTATTTGCAAATGTTAGATGAACGAGATCGTTTGGTTACTGAATTATCTAGTTATATGGATATAAGAACAGTACCTCAGGACGATGGTTCTTGTTATGTAAATATGAAGGATGGTCAAACATTAGTTTTGAAAGATGGTAGAGCTGTAATTGGTTTACAGGAATCAGCTTTAGACGAAACTGAATATCAATTAACGCTAAGTTATAATACCTCAAATTCAAAAACACTTATTTCATCTAATGTAGGTGGTTCTTTGCAAGGATATTTTGATAGTTGTAATGATTTAAAAGATACGCAACGTGAAATTGGTAAACTAGCATGGGCGTTAGCCGACAAGTTGAATCTACAAAATCAATCAGGGTTAACACTAACTAATACTAAAGGTAGCGAACTTTTTAGTATTGATAATGTTAATTGTACATCCAATTCGCAAGCAGTTATGACAATGAGTATGATTACAGGATTAGGTCATAACGTTACTGGAAAAGATTATATTATAAAAGTAGGTGATGATCGTGATACATTCTCAGTACTAGAAAAGAGTGAAGGTAAGCTTATTGATATAACAAAAGATGTTATTAACGGTGAAGCTAAATTGTCAGTTCAAGCTAAAGATAATGGAAATGGTGGCAAATATTTGTCACTAGATAGTTTAGGTTTTAGATTAGATATTAGTGGTGACGGTAAAATTGCCACAGGTGATGAGTTTTTAATCCAACCAACATTAAATCTTGGTTTTGGATTTTCAACAGCAATTACTAAACCTGAGGATTTAGCATTTGCAAGTATTTTGCGTTGTTCTCAAAATCCTCAAAACCTTGGTAATGCTACAATTTCATTGGATGGTGTATTTAATACAATTAACAATAATAATTTTTTAGATAATGCTAATACAAAGATTACATCTTTGTCAGATTCAGCACCTCAAAGTATATCTATAGATAAAGACGGTAATTATAGGGTTTATGATAAAGATAATAATTTAGTTGGTATAGCTCTTGCAGAAACTAAGGGACAGAATATTTTAGAAAATTTATATAAAGTAGATGCTCAAGGTGATTTAGTAAAAGATGCTAATAATAATTATGTAAAATTATATAATGATTATAAAAAAGATCCAGGGTATGATTTTAGTATTTCAGGTACTGTTAAAGAGGGTGATACTTTTAATATTGAAATTAATACAAATGGTGGGGCTGATAATTCTAATGGTATTTTACTTCAGAATATTCAACAGGAAAAAATTGTGTATGGACAATCTCTAAATACTGTAGGAGATAGTTATACATACATTGTTAGTGATGTCGGTACTACAGTAAAAATTGCAGATATTAATTATGAAGCTGCCGCTGCTAAGCAGGAGCAAAGTTCTGGACTTGTTGATAGTGTAAAGGGTGTTGAACTTAATGAAGAAGCATCAAATTTAGTTAAGTTTCAGCAATGCTATGCAGCATCTGCAAAAATAATTACAGCTGCGCAGACAATATTTGATGCGCTTATAAACGCAACTAGGTAATTTTGAAGAAGGAGTATAAATATGCGTATTACTACAAATATGAGTTTTAATCGTAGTATATCATATTTACAAACTACGAATTCCAAAATAGACAAATTATCTCAACAGTATAATACTGGGGAAAAGTTTACTACTGCAGGTGAAGATCCTACAGGAATGGGTAATAAATTGCGTTTAGAAACTGAAATTTCAACATATACTCAATATTCTATTAATGCTGGTTTAGCAGCTGATTCCTTAGGCTTAGAAGAAACAGCTTTAACTTCTATTTATAGTAATTTACAAAGTGTATTAAGTGAATTACAAACAGCGGTTAATGGTACTTACGATAAAGATAATTTAGAAGCTATAGCAACATCTTTAGAGGAATCACAAGCCCTTATATATGATTTGATGAATACTCAAACAGCTAATGGTGAATATATATTTAGTGGAAATCAATCTAGTATTCAAACAATTCAAAAAGAGGCAAATGGTTATTATGTATGTAACATTGATGCTGGTTTTAGACAAATAAAGATTTCACCATCTGTACAAGTAAGAACATCTGATAGTGGATTAACATTATTTCAACAAAGTGAAACTTCTAGAAATGTAATTGTAAGTGATGCTGATAAGAATAATGTTAGTGTTAAATATAAAGATGTAGAATCTTTTAATTCATTTTATAATGATAAATATACAAAATCTGGAACAAATGAATTAATAATTGAGTATCAAGAAGATGGAAATAATCCAGGAAATGGTAGTTATACAGTAAAATTTGGGAACGAAACTATTCAGAAAGGGGTAATAAAAGAGGGAGATACAATTGCATTTAATGGTTTGGAAATAAATTTAAAGAAAGGTGTAAATCAAGTTACCTTAAAATTTGATGAACCAAAAAATGATAATGTTCTTAATACAATGCAAAAAGCGATAGATGCATTGCGTGATCCTAATATGAATAGTGATGAATTAGCAAAGGTATTATCTCAAGTTCAGGTGGATGTAAGTTCTGCAAATGAAAAGATAAATATTTCTCTAGGTCATGTAGGTGCAAGATTGAGTAATATCGATAAAGTAATTGAATCTAATGACTCATTAAAGACAATAAAACAAGAAGCAAAGGCTAATATTAGTGAAGTTGATATATATGAAACAACTGCTGAGTTGTTGAAGCAACAGAATGCTTTAAGCGTTGCACAACAGACTTTTAGTTTAGTAAATGGTTCTACATTATTTGATTATATTAAATAAAATCCAAAGCTCTCATATGTAATGATAAAAGCTCTGTTTTATACAGGCTTTTATTAAAGCATTATTTTTTATGGAATACTTCCGATTTAAGATGTTTAATTATTGCTACTTTATATCTAAAGCGTTTATCATAAACAGATGTTGTCTTATCATTGTATGTTAAATTATTAAATTACTTCTTGTTTTTTGATGAAGTTAGCTATAATAGTTTAAACAAAAAATAATTGAGAATATGTTATGAAAAAATTATCGTATGTATGTTTATTTGTGTTGATACTTATTTGTTGTGTTTTAGGTTATTTATATTATTTTGTGAGTAATGAGTTAAAAGTTATAGATACAGCAAGAACACCGAAAACAGCTTTATATGTAGTAAAAAATGGAATGAAATTATCAGATGTATATACAGATATATTTGATTCAAAAAAATTAGTTAATAAATATGTTTTTAGATACTGGGTAAAACAACATCCTAGTTTAACAAATATAAAAGCTGGAACATATGAGATCTTAGAAAATTCAACTTTTGCACAAATTCTTGAATTATTTGTAAGTGGTAAGGTAAAGACTTTTAATGTTACTTTGATTGAAGGTACAAGGTTAGTTGATTTTTTTAAAGTTTTAAAAAACAATAACAAATTAAAACATGAACTACCAGATGATTTGAAGATGGAGGATTTGTCAAGGATTTTAAAGATTAAAGACTATGTAAATCTAGAAGGTTTATTTATGCCTGATACTTATGTATGTCAGTATGGAGATAGTGATCTTGATATTTTAATAAGAGCATATAATACAATGGATAAATTTTTAGCGACAGAATATGAAAAAAGAGCTGAAAATTTGCCGTATAAAAATGCATACGAAGCATTAATTATGGCTTCGATTATAGAAAAAGAAACATCACTACCTTCTGAAAGAAAAAATATAGCTTCAGTTTTTGTGAATAGATTACATAAGGGAATGAAATTACAGACTGACCCTACAGTTATATATGGAGTTGGTGATAGATATAAAGGAAAGATTTTTAAAAGTTTTTTAGAAGACAAAAATCCTTATAATACCTATGTGATAGAAGGATTGCCTCCAACTCCTATTGCTATGCCAGGAAGAGAAGCAATAATATCAGCTTTGCATCCAAATAAAACTCCTTATTTATTTTTTGTGGCAAAGGGGATTAATAGTAAACAAGGTCATGTATTTTCAAAAAATGAAAAAGAACACATGGAAGCAGTAGCAAAATATAGAAAAGAAGTAAATGCATACAAAGAAGGAAAACTAAAAAACAAGGTAATAAAATAATGAAAGGAAAGTTTATAGTAATTGAAGGATGCGAAGGTGCAGGGAAAACAACAGCAGTGAATACTGTAAAAAAATATTTGTTATCTCAAGGAATAAATGAAACAGATATAATTTGTACAAGAGAACCAGGTGGTACACCTATAGCCGAAGAAATAAGAAATATTTTAAAAAAAGTAAATAGTGAAGATACTTTATGTTCAGAAGCTGAGTCTCTGTTAATGTATGCTTCACGAATTCAATTAGTTAAAACCAAAATAATTCCGGCTTTAGAAAGTGGTAAATATGTTATAGGTGATAGGCATGATTTATCATCTGTGGCTTATCAGGGAGCAGGAAGGGGGTTAAGTAGGGATTTTATTGATGGGATTAGAAAAGTTGTATTAAATGATTTTAAACCACATTTAACTATTGTTATGGATTTACCTCCTGAAATCGGACTTACAAGAGCTAGAAATAGAGGTGCCTTAGATAGGTTTGAGTTAGAAGATATCGAATTTTTTAATCGTATAAGACATTGTTTTTTAGAAGAAGCTAGTAAAGATAAAGAACATATAAAGGTGGTAGATGCTTCATTAGATCTTATAACAGTAACTGATAATATTTTATCTATATTGAGGAATAATTTATGTATCAATGGTTAAAACCATCATTCAATTCATATATAGATATGAAGAATTCAGGAAGAATGCCTCAGGGGATTTTAATTTGTGCTCAGGATGGTATGGGAATTCATGATCTTGCAATGGCAATATCTCGTGATTTTTTGTGTACATCTGAAAGTCATGATACAGATTGCAATTGTCATAGTTGTACAATGTTTAATGCAAGCACTCACCCTGATTTTTGTGTAATAAATAGGGAATCAGAAGGTAATAGTTCCCTAAGTATAGGTATTGATTCACTAAGAAAAGCAATCACAAGTTGTGAACAAACGGCCACTAATGGACATGGAAAAGTTTTACTATTGGAAGATGCTCATTTAATGACAACTGCAGCGTCTAATGCTTTGTTAAAAACATTGGAAGAGCCACCTTTGGGCATATTAATCATATTAACAACAAATAATATGCAATCAATATTACCAACTATTATTAGTAGAACGATAAGAATGCAAATAAACTTACCTTCATATGATGTTTTAAATAAATTTGTTTGTAATGAATTAAATAAGGTAGATGATTATCGTTTAGAATTAGCTATAACAGGAATGTCTCCACTAAAAACTGTTGAACTAGTAAAAACAGATATGGGGAATAAAATAAAAGAATCTTTAAGCATATTTTCAAGAGTCATTTTAAAAGAAGAAACACCAAATTCTTTTGTAAATTATCTAGAAAAAAATATTCCCAACGGGCCTGTAAGATTTTCATTATTATTTCATATAATTAAAGATATTATGCTTTATCAATGTGGAACTTCGTTAGAGAATTTAAACATTCTTTATAATTATGAATCTGCTGTTGAAAAATTAAAAATAATTCACCCTAACTCCTTATCTACAGCATTATCCAAATTAATGACTTTAAAAAAAATAGAAAGTTTTGGCATAAAGATTACACCTATAAGTGCTATTCAGTTAAGAGTTTGGTTGGATTTATTAGTGGTTAATATATAAAAACTGGAGAACCAGTTTTTATATATTTATTAAATTATAATATTGTATGACATTTAGAATATGATATTTAGATATTTTCTAAATATTTTAGTAATAAGGCAACAGGTCTACCAGTTGCTGTTTTTTTGTTACCACTAATCCAAGCAGAACCTGCAATGTCAAGATGAACCCAAGGTGTATTATTTTTTACAAATCTTTTTAAGAATTGAGCAGCGGTAATAGAACCTGCAAGTCGTCCACCAGTATTTGCAATATCTCCAAATCTAGCATTGATCATTTCATCATAAAGAATACCTAAAGGAAGTTCCCAAACGGCATCTGAAGATTTTAAAGAGGCATTTTTAAATTTTTCAGAAAGATTTTTATTGTTTGAGAATAGTCCTGTTGTTTGATGACCTAAAGAAATTAAGCACGCACCTGTTAATGTTGCTACGTCGATAATTGCTTTTGGTTTGAATGTATCTGCATAATCAATAGTATCACAAAGGACAAGTCTACCTTCAGCATCAGTATTTAATACTTCAATTGTTTGACCACTACGAGTATAGATAATATCTCCTGGTTTATATGAATTTCCATTAGGAAGATTTTCAGAACAAGAAGCTATGGCAATAAGATTTACTGGTAATGATAATTTAGCAGCTGTTCTAATTGTAGCTAGCACACTCATAGCTCCACATTTATCAAACATCATTTCATCCATTAGGGCACTAGGTTTTAAAGATATTCCACCAGAATCAAAAGTTAACCCTTTACCAATTAATACTATAGGAGGTTCCTGGGAATCTGTGTTGCCATTATAAGTAAGCACACTCATTGTTGGTTCTTGAGCAGATCCTTGAGATACAGCTAAAAATGCATTCATATTTAGTTTTTGGAGATCTTGTTTTTTTAAAATCTTTGCAGTGATTTTGGGGTTTTCAGAAGCAATAGCCAAAGCTTCGTCGGCAACATAAGATGGAGTACAAATGTTTGCAGGTAAGTTTGCTAATAAGCGAGAGTATAATATACCTTCTATATATAAATTAGCAGTTTTTGAAATATTTTCTGCATCACAATTTGGTGTACTCATAGTAATAGATTCATAAACATAACTTATAGGAGTATTGTTTTGTTTGAATCTGTTATCATTAAAAGAAAGGTTATTAAATAGAGCTATATTAAGACCTACCAAATCAGGAAGAGCGTTTTTTACTACTTTATCAAATAGTATGACTACATTTTTTACATCAAAAAATTTTTCAACAGACTTATTTATGGTTTCTGCTAATTTATTTACTTCTTGTTCAACATAAGAAACATATAAAGGATTATTTATAGCTATTAAAACTATATTTTTGATATTTTTAAAAAAAGGCGGTGTTTTTAATTTTAGATCTTCTGCGTCATAATTTTTAAAAAAGATAAATGTATTTTGATTTTCAGAAATTTCTTTTTTAAATTTATTAAACATTATAAAATTAAAATTTTCTTCTAATTCTACTTGATTTGATAAGATATTATCTTTATTAGAGATAACAACTAGAGTTTCTGGTAAATATTTATTTGAATTAGAAGTTGTATTATCAAAAGTATTTACATAGATACATTTAGGGTAGCTAGTACTTAAATTTTGTAAAGTTTTATGTTCTGAAAAATGATTTATATCCATATAATTTTGTCCTTATATTATTAAAGATAGATTTATATTACATTTAGTGTTAAATCATATTTGATGGGGAGAAAATTTAACACTTTTTGAAATGACCCTTTTTCGACATTTTTTATGTTGACATTATCATGCAAAGTGGAATGTATGGTTACTAGTTTTAGGTATTAAATCCTCACTTATTTCAATAATCCTAGATTCTTTGATAAAAGCACCAACTAAACCTAAGTGATCAACAGTTATTATATTGTGTTTCTACCATCAACATAAACATCAGTAACCAAAAGCTATTCTCACTAAAATTTGATAGTATTTTAGAATAAATAAATGGGTAGTACATCAATAAATAAAAGAAAGTGATCATTGTTTCACAATAATAAAAACTAGAATAAAATTTTTTAAATTTTGTGACAAAACTCTATATTAATTTATGAATAAATATGTTACTTTTCATAAAATGAGTTCTTTTTATACTATGCATATAAGATAACAAGTGTATATATTTATTTAATATTTTTTGTACATAAACAAGTATAACTTTATACTCTCTATTTTTACCCACAACTATGGGGGAAGATCTGTAAAATTTAAAAGATATGTTTTTCTCGTATGTTGATTTTTATAAAACGTGATACAATATTCTTGTTTTACATATTATAATGAATTGTGGATTTTTGTTGTGAATATTGTTTCTAGGTATATTATAAAAAATCTTGTAAAGACGCAGATTACGATATTTTGTATTTTGATATCGGTTTTTATGTGTCAGACTTTTATAAAATTTATAAGTAGTTCTGTTAAGGGGGCTATTCCCTCAAGTTTAATATCAGATTTATTGCTTTTATCAATACCAACTATGAGTAACTTTATGTTGCCTTTATCTTTGTTTTTAGCAATACTATTTTCTATTGGCAACATGTGTTCACAGAGTGAAATGGTTGTTTTTAATTCTTGTGGTTTTTCAAGAAAAAAACTTTTAGTTATTGTTTTTATAATTTCAGTATTTACAGCTGGTATAAGTGGTTTTTGTTCACTGTATTTATCTCCATATTGTGAGGCTAAACAAGTAGAATTAATTGATAGAGCTCGAAAAGATCCTAAAAAATTTTCCGTTGATAAGGGAAGATTTTTGAAGATTCAGGATTCTGTTATTTATGTAGAAGATATTGATGACACAGATAATTTACAAAATGTATATATTTTAACAAAGGTAAAAAATGATAATACCATAATAGTTTCTAAAAAAGCATATGTAACTTTTGATAAAGATAATTTTATGTGGCTTCATTTAGTTGATGGTACATCTTATGGTGGACCTACAAAAGATGGTGAATTTAGAGTTTCTGATTTTGAAAGACTAACTTTATTAACTGTTGAACATGATTCAACAAATGATTATGTTAGAGATAAAGTTAATACCATGTATACAAATGAACTAATAAGTGGAGGGAAACCTGTTCATAAAGCTGAATTACAATGGCGTATCGTTCAACCGTTAAGTATTATAGTTTTATGTTTAATGATTGTGCCATTATCCATGGTAAATCCGAGACAAGGGCGTTTTGCTAAATTTTTACCAGCAATATGTTTATACCTTTCATATTATTTGTTATGTTTTTCAGCACGTTCTGGAATATCAAAAGAAACAATACCTGAATACCCTGGAATTTATATAGTATTAGTACTGTATTTTATTATATTTACTATACCATTTAACTTAAAAGAAACTGAGTGGTATAACAAGTTAAGAGCAAATTATAAGGCAAAGAGAATTAAGAATGTTTAAGATAGTTGATCGTTATATAGCAAAAAATGTAATAGTTATGGTTATATTTTCAACTGTAGGTCTTATACTTCTTAGTTGCTTAATAAAATTTGTGGATCAATTACGAAATATAGGCGTAGGTACTTATGGTTTTAAGGAAATATTTTTATATATAGGTTATTCATTGCCTGGTGAAATAATTTTATTTTTTCCCTTGGGTGTGTTATTAGGAACAGTATTAGCGTTAGGTAACCTAGCATCATCATCAGAATTGATAGTAATGCAAGCGTTAGGTAGATCTAAATTTAATATTGTATTAAGTACGTTTATAGCAATATTACCATTTATAATTTTTGTAACATTTATTGGTGAATATGTAAATCCTAGAGCATCAAAAATAGCAGAAGACATAGTGTCTGAAGCAAAATCATCTGGAAAGTTAGCTGTTACGTCAAGAGGTGTTTGGTTTAAAGAAAACTCAAGTTTTATAAACATAAATGTTGTTACTACAACTGGTAAATTAGTGGATGTAAAAAGGTATACTTTTTCAAGAGATCCTAAAACTAATTTAAATAAACTTATAAAATATGAGTTAGCAAGTTATGGTGAATGGGATCCTAATTTAAAATCCTGGAAGATGCAAAATATACAAGAAAAGATTTTTACAGATGAACTTATTAGAGTGACTTTTAGATCATCAGATGAGTGGAAATTAATATTATCGCCAGAAAAGCTTGGTGTTTTAGGAGTTAAACCTCAAGAGTTATCTGTTTTGGGGCTTATTGAATATATTGATTATATTGAAATGAATGGTCAGAATTCATCTAATTTTAGATTGCAACTATATAGTAAGATAGTTACTCCTTTCACAATATTTGTAATATTGTTATTAGCTGCAGGTACAATTTTTGGACCACTTAGAACTGCAACTACAGGTGCTAGAGTTGTTACTGGTATTATAATTGGTTTTATTTTTTATGCTACTAATCAAATTGTTGCACCTTTTACAATAAATTGGGGATTTCATCCTATTATTGGTGCGACTCTTCCAACAATAATAGCATTTATTATTGCATTAAAAATGATAAGAAAAAGAAATTAATAAAAACACTTGCTAAAAATAATTTTTAGTGTACAATAACATCAGTTTTTGAGAGCCAGAATGGCGGAATTGGTAGACGCAGCGGATTCAAAATCCGCCGGTAGCGATACTGTGAGGGTTCAAGTCCCTCTTCTGGTACCACATACTTATATAGTATCTTATTTAATAATACTTAGTATAAAATATTATAAGTGTTTCCTTGGTTTAATTTTTTATTTCTTGGTTTAAATTTTGGTTTATTTTTTATGATTACTAATTCTGATTTAAGGTTAGTCTTTCATTAAACAAACTTAAAAGAATAACAGATACTCAACTTTTTAAAAAATAAGAAGAGCAGCAAAAGGAAGGTCGGTTTTCCAAAATTTCAAAAGAA
>JBJFGR010000074.1:0-12387 GCA_051892875.1 Succinivibrionaceae bacterium | reverse complement strand
TATAAAAATTCCACTTTTCAACAGAGGAAATAAAGGGATGAAAGTTATATAAATAAGGGATCATAGGTGCATAGCTATCAATTTCACCCCACAACTATGCACGAAGAGCCTTTATTTTTGATTTATTATGATGAAAAACATCAGCATGCCCCAAATCTCAGTCTGCACACTAACGATTACCATCAAAATTTAAATATTTTTGTGAGTAATTACGATGTAATCAATGAAACCATTGAAATTAAAAAAATAACCATTTATTATAATTTGTTATTATTGTTATTATTTAAAGATAACACATTAATGAAAGAAATAAGTGTAAACTAAGAATCTTTTGAAAGTTTATTATATTATACAACAAAGGTTCAAATATTCTTTTGTTACTTATGTTATAATACTGAGCTATCATCATTTATGATTTATGATTTTTAATATTTAATGTTTAATACAGAAGAGTGAATTTTTATGAATAGTAAACAAGTTTCCCCTATGCGAGCTTTAGCACGCAACTTTATGGGCGACGCACCAAATTGGTACAAACAATTAATTATTTTATTTCTTGTTTTAAATCCAATTCTATTTCAAATCAATCCTTTTGTTTGTGGTTGGTTATTGGTGGGTGAATTTATATTGACATTAGCAATGGCTTTAAAATGCTACCCATTACTCCCAGGTGGTTTACTTGCCATTGAATCTTTATTTATTGGCATGACAACTACTAATCAGGTAAAACTTGAAATTGAACATAATTTAGAAGTTATTCTTCTACTAATGTTCATGGTTGCTGGCATTCATTTTATCAGACACCTTCTTCTTCTTGTTTTCACAAAAATATTAATAAAAATTCGTTCTAAAATAGCCATATCACTTATATTCTGTTTCATGGCTGCTTTTTTATCAGCATTTTTAGATGCTTTAACTGTTCTAGCTGTTATTATTACTGTATGTTCAGGTTTCTATGCTGTATACCACCACTATATTTCATCACCAAATACTCCTTTAAATGATAATTCCTCAATAACTGGCGAAAAACGCAAAGATTTAGATAATTTACGTACATTTTTACGTTCAATTTTAATGCACTCAGCAGTTGGAACAGCATTAGGCGGTATTTGTACAATTGTTGGTGAACCTCAAAACTTAATTATAGGCGAACAAGCAGGTTGGCACTTTGCTGAATTTGCACTTAGAGTATCGCCTGTATCGTTACCTGTATTCATTTTTGGTTTATTAACTTGCTACGTTGTTGAAAAATTCCATATCGGTGGCTATGGTGTAGAGTTACCTGAAAATGTTTATAAAATTTTAAAAGACGAAGACGAAAAAAAATCTAAAAACTTTACAATGCAAGATAAGATGTCTTTAATATTCCAAACTATAGTAGCATTATGGTTAATTGTAGGTTTGGCATTTCATTTAGCAGCTGTTGGTTTAATAGGTTTATCTGTAATAGTTCTTGCAACGTCATTCACTGGTGTAAATAGTGAAGGTGAAATCGGTAAGGCTTTTACTGAAAGCTTACCATTTACTTCTTTACTATGCGTGTTCTTTACCATAGTTGCGGTAATTATGGACCAACATTTATTTGACCCTATTATCTCTGCCGTTTTATCAGTTTCTCCTGAACAACAATTACCTTTATTCTATGTTGCTAATGGTATTCTTTCTATGGTATCTGATAATGTGTTCGTAGCTACAGTATATATTAATCAAGTGAAACAAGCATTAGTAAGTGGCAATATTTCATTGGAACAATTCAATCACTTGGCTATTGCTATCAATGCTGGTACAAATTTACCATCAGTGGCTACTCCTAATGGTCAAGCTGCTTTCTTATTCTTATTAACATCAGCTATCGCTCCATTAATTCGTCTATCATACGGAAGAATGTTAGTAATGGCTATACCTTACACAATTGTTCTTTCAGTTGTTGGTTTAATTTGCACATGGTATGTATTACCTCCAATAACTGACTGGTTCATTACTCAAGGTTTTATTGCCCCACATGATGTAGCAACTGTAGTACAAGAATCTATTTCTAGTCATTAATTTTAACTGCCAACTTCATACATATACTCCTGTAAGAAACTATTCATTACAGGGGTATTTTTTTATAAAAATCTGAGAAAAAACTTAAAACGTATCAACCTTTACTTATATAAGCTAGTTCAATAATTCTCTACAACATAGCAAATAATTTATAGTTTTTAAATAGCGGTTAAATTATTTTTTTCTTTTTATAATTCCTATTTTTTGATATATTGAAAGTATCCGTAAATTTTTAACTGAAGATGTACTTTAATGTCTAATAAAATTGAAGAATACTTAAATCTACGATTTGTAAATATATTACACAGTTTTAAAACTGCACCCTATTCCGCAGCAGAAATGTACTCAACAACCCAGGCAAGACAATCAGAAATTCTTGCTTACGCTGCGAGATTATTTCGCCAAGACCATATTAATAATTTTGAAAATCTTAAAGATTACCTAACTTCTTTAAGAGATTTAAATGCTTGGAAAATTGGGGTATTTAAATTCTTTCATAATTATTACAAACAGTACCCTACATCCATGGCAGACCTCAGTTTAAAACACGACTACGAAAATATGGAATCATTTATTGATAGCATGGAATTCAGCGATTCTTTAGCTGATTTTTATAGTGAATGTGGCCATGATCCTCGTAGTGCAACAAAATACTCAGTATCAAAAGTTATTTGTGATGAAAAAAGACTTCTATGGATGAATACTTTTTGTGGAAAATTTGTAAAACTTCTTGATATTGCATGTGATACAGGAATTATTGCAACAAGTCTAGTCATACAAATAGATTTAGTGTATTCAGCTTTTTGCCTCGGCATTATAAACGAAGATGAATTAGCTGAACTTTTAGAAATCTGTGGTGGTCGCATTGTAAAAATGTTCTCTTCATGGGAAGAATATTTAGTCGCTATACTTCTAGCCCATCTTTACGATATTTGTTTATCATCCGCAGAAGTTCGTTATCTTCCTAAAAAAGCTCAAATGTTAATTGACAGTTGTTATTTATGCTGTAACAACCCAATTGTAGATACAATGCCCATCAGCAATTGGAAAAATAATAGCAATTTAAAACGCTTACAAGAAGCTTTAGCGCCACTATGTAATTACAACAAACTAGATAAATTATGGGATAGTTCAACTGCAAAATCTATCTCAGTTATTAATCAACTCAACGAAGGTTTTCATTTTTTTTATCATACCTTAATACCTATTATTAAAGAGAAAAAAATTAATAAATATTTTTCTGAATTTAGTAAATATGACGAATTCATTCCTATTTCAAATGGAGAAGATTTTAAAGTTTACTTTGAAGGTTTACACATATCATTGGAGTATCATGAATTTCCGTTATTCTTTTTGAAATTCAACCTATTAACAAACCTAGGATGCTGGTTCTTCAGCCCTTATAATGAAATTACATTTACCCCGTGGCCCGATTCAATCACCGTTTATGAAAATCTGCCTATTGCACACGATTGCACTAATATGATGCTTCCTTTCTATATAAAAGAATTTGATTGTGAAATAAACTTCCAAATACCTTCTTTATACAAATGTGATAGTAATTTTCTAGCAAAAAACCCTATTCAACAAGCTGTTTTCTTAGCAAAAGATATAGCTTGCTTAAAAAGTTTCTTATGCGACTTACCCAAAATATTGAAGAAAAACAGATATAATTAAATGTATGGTAAAACAATAATTAAAAAAAAACCACTTTTATAAGTGGTTTTTCTAATTTTTTTAACAATACTTAAAATTTTTTGATACTAACTAATCTTCCCAAACTACAGGAGGAATTTTTTCAAAAATTTGCTTTATTAAGCTCCCCCATGATTTACGAATCTCTTGTATATATAAATCTTGTGCTGTTAATCTTCTTTTGCGTATACGCTTATTCACTAAGTCTATTACCAATATATCTATTGGCAAACCAACTGAAAGATTTGACTTGATAGTTGAATCAACCGAAATCATCGCTAATTTTAAAGCATCTGTTAAATTCGTATCATAACTTAAAATTCGGTCAATAATTGGTTTTCCATACTTGGTTTCACCGATCTGAAAATACATAGTATCCATCGTTGTGCTTATAAAATTTCCTTCTGGATACACATTATAAAGAACATGTGGTTGATCACCAATTTTTCCTCCAACTAAAAAAGAACTTGTTAATTGAGATTTATCAATTAAATCTGAGGAATCTCTTGATATAACCTGTCTAACTGTCCGCCCCACTAACTCAGTTACTTCAAACATTGTTGGTAATTTTAAAATATTATCAGCACTATCAAGTTCAATACCTTTTCTAATCAAAGCTATAACACTTTGGGTTGTTGCTAAATTTCCTGCCGATTGAATTACAATATCCCTATTTTCATTATGAAAGTGAAATAATTTATTAAATGTGGCAACATGATCAATACCTGCATTTGTTCTAGTATCAGATACAAACACCATTCCATCACGAAGGCACATAGATACGCAATAAGTCATACAACATCCTACTACAATAAATTAATGTTTCTTCTGTATAATTTTTTAGCTTTTGCACCATCATTGAGCATTAAAAGCTAATTCACATAATAATCTTGCAATATTTATGCAAAATTTTCTTTTATAAAAATTCTTTTTAAATTAAATATTTCTAATGCTTTATAAATATTAACTTAATAATTTTTTTATTGGCAAACTATTTGCTTTTTCAACTATGTATGAAAGTTTTTTAGTCCTCTGATTAAAAAAACAGTAGAAAGAAGTAAGAAAAAATGGTGAAGAAATGGCTAAAATCAAATTACCACCCAAAGAACATTATGATGAAATGATGTTATCAGATGGTTCTTGTCGTGAGAATTACAAACCATACTATGAATGGTTAGTAAACGCTGCTTTAAAGACTATCGAAGATAAGAGAAAAAAGGCTGAGCTTCTTTTTCATAAAGTTGGTATTACTTTTAATGTATACGGTGACCAAGATGGAGCTGAACGTTTAATTCCTTTTGATCCTATTCCTCGTATTATTCCCGCAAAAGATTGGAAAATTATCGAAAAAGGAATTTTACAAAGAGTGACGGCCCTAAACATGTTTTTAAATGATATCTATCACAATGGAGATATTATCAAAGCTGGTATCATACCAAAGGAACAAGTTTATAACAATTCTCAATATCAAATCGTAATGAGAGATTTAAACCTTTTTGGGAATATCTACTCACATATTACTGGGGTCGATATTATTAGGAATAGTGATGGTAATTACTATGTTCTTGAAGATAACTTGCGTACTCCGTCAGGTGTCTCATACATGC
This sequence comes from Succinivibrionaceae bacterium, assembly GCA_051892875.1. Classification (GTDB taxonomy): domain Bacteria; phylum Pseudomonadota; class Gammaproteobacteria; order Enterobacterales; family Succinivibrionaceae; genus JBJFGR01. Next base: position 7,039 of record JBJFGR010000074.1, on the reverse strand, counting down.
TTGAAGATAGAAAGATGATGATGCGACTTTATCCCGAAGTATTTATGAAACAGCCTGTAGCGCCAGTAGAACACTACCCTAACCTTCTTCTAGATACACTAAAACAATCTACTGAAGTTGATAGTCCTTGTATCGTTGTTATGACCCCAGGAAGATTCAACAGTGCATATTTTGAACACTCATTTCTTGCACAACAAATGGGTGTCGACTTAGTTGAAGGTGTGGATCTTTTTGTTAGAGACGGTTATGTATATATGAGAACAACTCAAGGTCCTAAGAGAGTTGATGTTATTTACCGCCGTATAGATGATGCCTTTATAGATCCTCTTGTATTTAATCCAGATTCTTTACTCGGTGTTGCAGGTCTTACAGCAGCCTATAGACAAGGGCATGTGGTTATAGCCAATGCTATTGGAACAGGGGTTGCTGATGATAAAAGTATTTATCCATATGTTGGAGATATGATTAAATTCTACTTGGGAGAAGAGCCTATTCTAAATAATGTTCCAACATATATGTGCCGAAAAGAAAAAGATCTTAAATATGTATTAGAACATTTAGGAGAATTAGTTGTTAAAGAAGTTCATGGTTCAGGTGGATATGGTATGTTGGTTGGTCCTAAATCAACTAAAGAACAAATAGATTTATTTAGAGATAAAATTAGTAGCAACCCATCTAATTACATTGCCCAACCTACTCTTTGTCTTTCATCATGTCCAACATTTGTAAAAGATGGTATAGCACCTAGACATATAGATTTAAGACCATTTGTTTTATCTAGTCCAAAAGGTCCTAGAGTTGTTCCAGGTGGATTAACAAGAGTAGCCTTAAAAGAAGGTTCATTAGTCGTAAACTCATCGCAAGGTGGTGGTACAAAAGATACTTGGGTATTGGAGGATGAATTATGCTAAGTAGAACTGCTTCTCACTTATTTTGGATGGCTCGTTATATTGAACGTGCAGAAAACTTAACAAGACTTATTCATGTTACTCAAACTTTTGCACTTATGCCTGAATCCAAAGGTGGTAGAATTGAATTAGCTTCCCCATTAGCAATTACAGGTTTAAGCAATGAATTTGCTGCAATATATAAAAATGATTTATCATTTAATAACGTTTGTAGCTTTTTTGCGTGTAACCCTAATAACCCAGCTTCAATTGCTAACTGTATAACTAAAGCTCGAGAAAATGCTCACGCAGTTAGAGGAACAATTACTCCTGACATATGGGAAGGTTTAAACGAAACTTATATAAATGCTTGTTCCATGATAAAAGAAGGTTTAAATGAAGATAATTTTGAAACATTCTTTGATAAAGTTGTTGAACGTTACCAAAATTATTATGGGGCAATGTTATCTACTATGCAACATAGTGATGCATACATGTTCGCAAAAGCAGGTCATATGATTGAACGTGCAGATAATACAGCTCGTGCAATAAATGTAAAATACCAAACAAAAAATAGTAAGAACGTAAAAAATCAAGACAAAGCAATTGAATATCATCAACTATCATCTCTACTTCGAGCAATGTCTGCTTATGAAGCATACCATAGTGCTTATGGGGATTCCATTGTTCCTGAAAAAGTTGCTGAATTTTTGATTTTATCAAATTGTCTTCCGAGATCACTCTATTTTTGCGTGCATGATTTAAATCGTAGCTTAAACTCAATAGAAGGAACTGCGGGTTTAGAGCCTAAGCGTTTAACTGCTGAATTAGAGGCTACATTAAAATACTCAACTATAGATGAATGTATGACTAGTGGCCTAGATAATTTTATTAATCGTTTTTTAACTAATATTAATAAAATTGGCACCGCAATAAGTCATTCTTACCTAGAGGCTGTATAATCATGATTTTGAAAATTGAACACAAAACCACTTACACTTACGATACCGATGTTAAGTACTCAATTCAACACCTACGCCTTACTCCTCGTAAAGCATCTAATCAAAGAATTATTTCATGGGTACTAGAAACACCATACCCAGCACAAGTAATTACAGATGGTTTTAATAATGAAGTTCATATTTTAACTATGGATAAGACTCATAAGAATCTTACATTTGTAGCTAAAGGTATGGTTGAAGTTAACGGGCAAGAAGCTATTGGTGATGATGGTCTAGATCCAATTTTTTATCTAAGAAATACTGAATTAACCAAACCAGGGGAACTTATTAAAAAGTTTGCTAATAAATATTCTATGGATATGAGACCTATAGACTTATCACTTAAAGATATGGCTAATGAATTGTTAAAATTTATTCCCTATGATAAAACAAAAACCAACACCAAAACTACTGCAGAACAAGCAATGGAATTAGGTGGTGGAGTTTGTCAGGATCACACCCATATATTTATATCATGTTGCAGGGTGAGAAATATACCTGCACGATATGTTAGTGGTTATATCTATACCCCAAATGAAGATCATGTATCGTCTCATGCATGGGCTGAAGCTTACTTTGATGGTGGTTGGCATACCTTTGATGTATCTAATCAATTATTTTCTCCGTCACAGCATATAAAAATTGCAATAGGTCTTGATTACTTATCAGCCTGTCCTGTAAGGGGAATGAGAATAGGAGGTGATACAGAAACTATGTCTACAGAAACAAGGGTAACTACTGTTAGTTAGATTATTTCATTTTTTACTATTTAATATATAAAGTCTTTCATTATCATAATCATTGAAAGACTTTTTTAAAACTTTAGAACATCATAGATAGCTGAAGTTTTTCAGTGCCCACTCCCTATAAAATACTTCTAAGGTGTCAGCACTGATTTACGCGAAGATGTGTCACGGAAATTGACTATTTGGGAAGTTGAACTATTTGGCAATTTTTTGTGCGTGTCTACTGTTTTTTTATAAAACATTTGAATTCTTAAATTTTTGAAATATAATCTAAAACATACAGTAATATTTTTTGTATCTAAATTTAACACAATCAAGGATTTACTATGGCTTTATTTTTACCTCAATTTAACTTCGAATTAGAAGATTTCGAGCCTTTTTTATCAAAAAAGACTTTAGAATTTCATATCCACAAACACTTACAAGGCTATATAAACACAGCCAATACTTTAATAAAGGATACATCTTTTTCAGAAAAGGACATGCGTAGCATAATGCTAACCTCAATTGGTCCAATATTTAACAATACCTCTCAAGCCTTTAATCATATATTTTACTTCAATGGTTTGATTTCCAAGAAAAATCATAAAGAAATGTCTTCTGAAATAAAAGATGCAATTACAAGTAGTTTTGGCAGTTTTGAAGATTTTAAAGAAAACTTTAAAAAGAGTGCTGTATCTAATTTTGGATCTGGTTGGACATGGCTTGTAAAAGATCCTAAATCAAATAAACTATCAATTATCAACACTTCAAATGCTGAAAATCCATTAAGACAAGGACATGTAATATTGCTTTGTATAGATGTTTGGGAACATGCATATTACCTAGATTATCAAAACTTAAGAGCTAATTATGTTGATAACTTTTTTGATTACATTAATTGGGATTTTGTATTAAAAAACTTTCAAGAAAATATATCCTATTAGAGAATACACTGTTAAGAATAAAAAGTTAACAAATTAAAGTAACTACAGAGCTTTTATGATAAAATAAACTAGTTTTTGTTTTATTTATTGATTAGAGGCTCTGTTTTTTAATGTCAGATAATAAAAACGCCCTTTTAGTAACTTGTGCATTACCTTATGCAAATGGTTCTATACACTTAGGGCATATACTAGAACATATCCAAGCTGATATCTTTGTACGTTTCCAACGTATGTTGAAAAGAAAAGTATTTTTTGTGTGTGCTGATGACCAGCATGGTAGTCCAATAATGTTGAAAGCACAAAAAATGAATAAAACACCAGAAGAAATGATAGCAGAAATTGAAATTGAACATAAAAAAGACTTTTCTGGTTTTTATATTAGTTATGATAATTACTACCGCACCAACTCTCCTGAAAATCAAGAAATTTCAACTACTATTTATAATACCTTAAAAGAAAAAGGTTATATAAAAACTCGTACAATTAGTCAACTATTTGATCCTGAAAAAAAAATGTTCCTACCTGATCGTTTTGTAAAAGGGACATGCCCAAAGTGTAAAGCACCAGACCAATATGGTGATAATTGTGAAGTATGTGGAGCTACATATTCTCCTTCTGAGTTAATAGATCCTAAATCACAATTAACAGGAGCAACACCTATTCTAAAAGATTCAGAACACTATTTCTTTGATTTACCCCAATTTGAAGAGTTTTTAAAGAATTGGATTACAAGTGGTACAATCCCAACTGAAATGTCAAACAAGCTTCAGGAATGGTTTGAACAAGGTTTACAACAATGGGATATTAGTCGTGATGCCCCATATTTTGGATTTAAAATACCTGAATCTGAAAATAAATACTTTTACGTATGGCTAGATGCACCTACAGGATATTTTGCATCATTTAAAAACCTTATGGATCGTGAAGGCATTAATTTTATGGAAATGGTACAAAAAGGTGCCAATACTGAATTATGCCACTTTATTGGAAAAGACATTCTTTACTTCCATACCTTATTCTGGCCTGCAACCCTAGAAGGTTCTGGATATAAAACCCCATCTAAGATATTTGTTCACGGTTACGTTACTGTTAATGGTGCTAAGATGAGTAAATCCAAGGGAACTTTTATAAAAGCTTCTACTTTCTTAAAATTCTTTGAACCAGAAACTCTACGTTATTACTATGCATCAAAAATGAATGGAAAAATCGATGACCTTGATTTAAACCTAGAAGACTTTGTTGCAAAAGTTAATTCTGATATAGTAAATAAACTTGTGAATTTAGCTAGTCGCACAGCTGGTTTTATAAACAAGAAGTTTAATGGAAAATTAAGTTCAACATTAACAGATATTAATTTGGTTACGGATTTTCTAAAAATTAAAGAACTTGTTTCAAATTCATATGTAAATAGAGAGTATGGCAAATTAATTAGAGAAGTAATGTCTCTAGCTGATATAGCAAATAAATACGTTGATGACAAAGCTCCTTGGGTAGTTGCAAAAGACCCTTCACGTGATAATGAATTACAGGATATTTGTTCGACAGCTATTAATATGTATCGCATTTTAATAACTTACCTTTCTCCAATACTTCCTAATTTAACAAATAAGAGTGCTGACTTTTTAAACACAGATTTATCTTGGGATAATATTGATAAAGTTTTATTAGAAACTGAAATTAAACCTTTTAAAGCACTTTTCAATAGAATCGATATGAAACAAGTTCAAGCTATGATTGAATCCTCAAAAGAAGATCTTAAAGCAGAAATGGAAACAACTAAAGAGGTTAAAAAAGAATCTGTAGCAAAAGAGTCATCAGAAACTCCTAAAGAAATTTCTATAAATGATTTTGCAAAAGTTGACTTAAGAGCTGCAAAAGTTCTAAAGTGCGAAGAAGTTCCTGAATCAAAGAAATTATTACGCTTTGAATTAGATTTAGGAAATGGAGAAGTTCGTCAAATCTTCTCAGGCATAAAATCAGCTTATTCTAATCCAAATGAACTTGTCGGTAGATTTGTTATAGTTGTTTATAACTTAGCACCACGAAAGATGAAATTTGGTGTATCTCAAGGGATGATTCTTTCTGCAGGAAGTGGCGATAAAGATATTTTCTTATTATCTGCAGACTCAGGAGTTAAACCTGGTGATAAAGTAATGTAATAAAAATTTAGGATTTTTTAATATTTAGTTATAAATAATATTTTTAAAACATTAAAAATACAAGTTTTTATACTTGTATTTTTTTATTAGTTTTAAGTTTATTGCTTAAATTTATTGATAAAAAATGTCTGGATAAATGTATGAAAGATAGTAAATTGATAGTAAATAACAAAGAAATACCAACTGATGAAAATGGCTACCTTCAAAATTTTGAAGATTGGAATATGGATATTGCAACTGAAATTGCAAAAAATTTAAATATTGAACTTACACCTGAGCGCATTGAAATAATAATGTTTGTACGTAAGTTTTACGAAACATATGCCACGTCTCCAGCTATTAGAGCATTAGTAAAGGCTATGGAAAAGGAATATGGACCAGAAAAAGGTTGTAGTCGTTATTTATATAAATTATTCCCTGAGGGACCTGCTCTACAAGCCACAAAAATAGCAGGATTACCAAGACCTGTAAAATGTATTTAGTATAGTTAAATATAATAAATTTAATTTTATCAAATAAAAAAAGGCCTATAATCTATAGACCTTTTTATTTAAAATAATTACTCTTATCGTAATTGTTAACGATTAACAATCGCTAATAATTTACCAACTTGAGCACATGAATCATTATTACGACAATCTGTCATAACAAGAGAATTTGTATTTGTATTAGATATAACGAATACAGTCATATTTTCATTACATTCTAACATGTACCCCAAACCTTCAGATCTCATATCTAATGGTTTACCACAATTCTGGCTATCAGATAATGAATTTACTAAATTTTCTTCATCATCATTATTGAATTTAGGAACATTAGACACATAAACATTAACATTTGATAAATCGTTTACATAAACTGTAGCATTTTCATCTTCATGAGAAACATGCCATTCATCCACAACGTATAAATCATCATCATTCAACGGAATAGCTATAAGACTTTCATCTGTATAAAAATCATCATCTACTGGTTGAATTATTTCTCCTTGTTCTGCTAAAGCTGTGCCAGCAAGGAAACTAACCATGGCACAGACACGTAAAATTATTTTCATAAAAACCCAAGCTAAGCGCAAAAAGATTAGAACAACTTTTTCTACAGTTTTATTATAATATGCATTTTTATTATATGTTACAATTATATTATTTATACTAATTTTTATAATGATTATCAGTTTATCCACAAAGTTGGGGGTTATTATAAAACCGTTTTCATAAAATGTTAAGATATTTTTTTTAAAATAATAAAAAAAGCTAGATCTCCGGAAGTTCGACAGTTGCGTAACACGAAAAGTGACTCTAAGCCTTACGGGGCTTA
>JBJFGR010000073.1:0-51163 GCA_051892875.1 Succinivibrionaceae bacterium | reverse complement strand
ATATTTAAAACAGTAACAAATTTATAATAAATGTTTATGTCTTTAATTTCAATAGCTTAATAGATTATATAAAAAGACAAAATACATATATAAGAGGCTCTTCGTGCTTAGTTGTGGGTTTAAATTGAGAGCTCTGCACCTATGCCCCCTTATTTATACAATTCTCATCCCTTTATCTCCTCTGTTGGAAAGAGAAATTTCTATATTCGACAACGACAAGAATGACTCTTATAAGGATGTAAAGATACCTTTAAATACCTAAAGAATTTTTAACAAATTTCCAAGAATCTATAATAGAGTTATTGATGTTTTCAAATTTCTTTAATAAAGTAGTAGCAAAAAACATTTCACATTAGAACACAAAGATCTGTGAAAGATCTTTAGGGTAAAACCACTAAGAGTCGTCATATTTTACCCAAACATATGCTCGATGACTCAAAATAAAAAGTATTTTACAAGGTTGGCAGATTCTTTTATTTTCAAAAACAAAAAAATCGCAGAATCATTAAATTGATGATTCTGCGATTTAAATTTTATATTGGTTATATTCTATTCTTTATCTTTAAGCAACTTGCTTATATTCTTCTTCTAAAATATCGGAATTTTCTTCAGCGTCAATTACAACGATTTTAGCTTGTGGTATAAAGTTAAAATTAGTTGCAGTGGCTATTGTATAAGCTCCCATCATCTTTCCTACAATAATATCACCAATATTTAGTTCTGGTAATTTAATGTTTTCAGCAATGACGTCGATACTATCGCAAGTAGGTCCTGCTAATATAGAATCATATCTATGAATACTATCTATTACTGTGTATTTAGGGTAAACAGTATGATCAAAAATTTGACCACTGTAGCTACAATAAACCCCATCATCTAGATAGTACCATGGTTTTCCAAAACGTACAGATTTTCCTTTAATAGAACATATATTGGTCATAACTGGAGCTGCTATAAAACGTCCAGGCTCTGCTATAACATTAACACTAGAGTCTAATCTAGTTAATGCTTGTCTAATAGGTCTGCAAAATTCATAAATATCTGTTGCTTGTGCATTTTTATAATCAACAGGGAAACCGCCACCAATATCTAATACTTTTAAATTGATGTTAAGTTTACGAGCTTCGTATATTAAGTCAATGCAACTATTAATAGCTTCAACATGTCTGTTTGAATTTGGTACTTGTGAACCTACGTGAAATGATAAACCATATAGAGGTATATTAAGTTCTTTCGCTGCTTTTAGAAGAGAAAGAACATTTTCAGGTAGACAACCAAATTTTTTAGATAAATCTACTTTTGTTTCTGGGTTAGGGAAACTTACACGCAAAAGTAGTTTTACTTGATCTTTGTAATCGATAAATTTATGTAATTCATCAATATTGTCATATACAAAAACTTTACAGCCATAGCTGAGAGCGTACTCAATATCATTATTCGTTTTTATAGGATGTGTATGAATACATGTAGTTGGATCTACGTTAGCATTTTTTACTAAATCTACTTCTCCATTTGATGCTAAGTCAAAACTCGCACCTAAATCTTTTAGAGTTTCTATCATAGTTGGATGAGGTAGAGGTTTTAACGCATAATGTAAAGTAACAGTAGGTAAGGCTTTTTTTAATTCGTTATATTGAAAACGAATAGTCGCTTTATCAAGGATTAACAATGGAGATCCGTGTTTAGAAACAAGTTCTTGATAATTGAGTTTTGTATTGAATAGTGTATTCATTGGCTTATATAACACCTCACAAATGGGGTATAACCCCCTGACTAAAGATACGTTTGGAGCTAAGCCAAACAATGATAAAATTTACGTGCATTATTGCAAATTCTCAGATATTATCAATACTTTTTTTTGAATAAAAATGTATTTAAATATAATTAATAAGTAAATTAATGTAAATGTAGAATGATTAACTATTATCTACTTTAAAAGTAGTGAAATATTATGCTTTTTATTATTAAATAACTTCAAAAAATATTGATAAACACACTTGCGCCCCAAGTGTTGTTCAATGAGGACTTGCAGAAATTAAAAAGCTCATCAGAATAATCCTTATTTTAAAAATGTGATGATTTACAAAAAATAGATTAAAAGGGAATTTGTTAACTTTAAGAATTGTTAAAAAAATGTTAAAATTTTTAACAGTATATTGTTAATAAACTGCTTATTTTGTACACAAATTTTAGGAAAATAAGTAGTTGAGTTGTTGATAATAAATATTATAAGTTCAATAATTATATTAGTTTTAGAGTGTGCGAAGGGGTAACCACATGACGTTCACCAAAAGTTTAAAAGCTAAAGAAAAAGGCTTTACGTTAATTGAATTGATGATATGTATCATAATAGTAGGTATTTTGTCTACTATTGCGGTGCCTATTATGAGAGAAACATTTAGATTTAATCGTTTAAATACAAAAACTTCAGAAGTAATAACTCTTTTAGAAGAGGCAAGAGTGGCGGCGAGACAAATGAATAAAAACGTTTGTTTAAGACCTATTACTGGTGGGGATGGAACTTATAATTCAGGATTGGAGTTAGTTTCTTTTATTAATGGTACATGCAATCCTGCTGCTGGTGATAACGGAGTGGTTATAGCAGTAATTGATTCTATGGAAGATGTATCAATGTTTTCACTAACTGATAACAACGCAACTCATATAGTAAATTTTCTACCTAATGGTTTTTCTGATGCTATTACTTTTAATTTATGTATAAGCGTGAGTGGAACTCAAGAATATGCGGTTACTATTCGAATGGAAGCTTTAGGAACAATAAATAAAACTTTCATTAACAATGGTGCATTAACTCAAGTTGGAAATTGTGGTAACAATGGTTAATTTTGGTAGAGGAAATAAAGGATTTATGAATATGTATATTAGAAATAATCAAGGATTTTCACTACTTGAATTATTGATATCAATGTTGATTGTAGCTGTAGCTTTATTAGGTTTTGCAAGCTTACAAGCTTATAGTTCAAGAACTATAAATGCTAACATGTCAAAAAATATTGGTTCTTCTGTAGTAAAAGAAGTTTCAAAAACATTACAAATGGGAGTGGGTGACTTAAAACAATTGCCTAATGATAACAATTGGAATGCTTTAAATATTACTTGCGGTGGGGATAATGTAGTAATATTTAATCAACCTGCGATAGTAAACCAAATTCCTGTATTTGCTAATAATATTAGATCATTATGTAGTAAAGTTATTGGAGCTCAACCAGGTATAAGAAGAGCTAATTTGGAAATAGATATCATTAGAAATTTTCCATTAGGTTCGGATCAACCAGTAAGATTAAGAACATTTAATGCTCAAGTAAGATATGCTTATGTTCCGCTAAGTAATAGGAGAGGTAATGTAAATGTAGCTGATGTAGGTTCTGTTGAGCTTGAGGATTCAGTTGATTTAATGGATTATTGTTTCGCTGATAATGAAGAAGGAAATGCTAATAAAAAGGCTAATGTAGTTTGTAATGAAATTGAGGTGGATTTGTAATGAATATTTCTAAGAAAACCAAAGGTTTTGGTTTAATTGAGTTAATGATTAGTATATTGATTGCATCTATCATTGTGGGTGGTTTGTATTCATTATTAACTTCTAGTATTTTAAGTTTCGGGGTTAATCAAGCCGTAAGTAATGCAGGTAAAACATCTCGTCAGGTAGCTAATGTTTTTGAAACACTAGTTATTCAAGCAGGATTTGTAAATTATTTAAGAAATATAACAAGCAACTCTTTACCTACTGGACAGATTCACGCTGCAGGTCCTAATTGGTTAGCTGATCAAGTTGTTTTTTCTGATAATAGAGATGGCAGTCCACATTTATATATTCGTTTCTATGGTTCATCAACAAGAGATATTTTGGATCAATCACGATGGGCGAAGGGTAATGATGGTGCTCCTGATGGATATATCTTTAATTGCGCTGGTGAGTCTGTGTCTAATCAAAATTTAGTAGAATTGCAATTTTATGTAGATAATAATGGATTGATTTGCGAACAGCATCAAAGTGGTACAGATTATGATGAAAATGTATTTGTTATAGACCCAACAGTTAGAAATTTAAGTTTGTTTTTTGCAAAAAGCTTTTCTGAAGGTGGTTTAAACGATGGGTATCATCCTGCAGGAGATATAGCTAACAACGCTTGGGCTGGCATTTCGTCAATAAAGTATGCTTTTGTTACTTCGCAACCAACTTCCCAAAGAGTTATAAGAAGTGGTAATGCAGTTCTAACATTATTTGAAGCTGGTGAATTAAGAAATGGTTCGGATGTTGTTAATTTCAATGTAGGAAATGCAGATGTATCAAATGTTAATAGAGTAGTTAAAGGTACTTTAGCAATAGTTAATAAAATTACATTAGAGTAATGAAGGTAAGGTTATGTTAAAAAATCAAAAAGGTGTAGCTTTAATAGTTGCTTTAATTGTAACTATTATAATTGGTGTAATAGCTATTTCTATTGGTGGTGTCGCTTATAAGGGCCAAAGAAGCCAAAATTTAGAATATAGTAATGTTGTTAGTACATCAAATGCTTTTGCTGGTGCTACTAGAGCAATAAATGTTTTAAGTACAATTATTCCTTTAGCAAATACTGATATGATTAGAGCAACAGAAAGTACTGATGAAAGTGATAAAACAAATTGGATTTTAACTCATTACAGTAAACAAACACAAGATTTAGTTACAAGTTTACAAAATGTTTTTGTAGGTATTGATTCCCCTATGGATAGTGATATTCAAGATACAAACGCTTCTATAGAAGCATTGCGTTGGTACACTGATGTTGACGAATGGAAAGATGCTGCTAACAAATGTGTAAAGTGTATTACTTCTGATAATAATGACAATCCTAGATATCAGTATCGTATTGAAAGAAGAGGTTTAGGTGGTGATCCTGCAAGCGATGCTCCCCTAGTTTATAGGTATTATAGAGTAACCTCAAGAGGAACTGATGGTGTTGATCCAAATTCTGCAACTGTTGTACAGACTATCGTAGGTGTTTTAGGTACAATTGATGATGAAAATGCAGAAAATGAAGATTTTATGGATTAATTAGTAGGTGTAATGGTTAATATTTAGGAAGGAATATATGATAAGAAATAGTAAAGGATTTACTTTGATAGAATTAATGATAGTGATAACCATTATAGCTATCTTAGGTGTAATCGCAATCCCTGGTTATGGGAACTATGTAAGAGAATCTAGAAGATCTGCTGTTAAACAGGAATTAACAAAGCTTGTTAATGTTTTAGAAAATTGTTATTCATTAAATCAAACTTATGAAGGTTGTTTGGCTAATGTTGGTGCATTACCTACTTTAAGTGATGATACAGCTCCTTATTATCAATTTAATAATGCAACACAAATACAAGCTAATGATTTTAGATTAGTTGTACAAGCAAGAGGCAGTCAGACTTCTGATTTACAAAATTGTCAATTTTTAGGAATTGATAGGGTAGGTATAAGATTTTCAGGTAATTCAGCCACAGTTGTAAATGATAGAAATAATCGCTGTTGGTAAATATTTTTTGATGAAAGCTCCTATAATTTTTAATTATAGGAGCTTTTTTTGTAAAGAAGTTTTTTAATTAGGATCTACTAGGTATTGGCATTTAAAATATGCATTTTTATCAATACCAATGTCTTTAACTAATAAAGGAAGAATATCGTCAATTTGTTCCTTTAGATTATAAGGAGTATTGCAAATAACCAATCCTGAGGCGTTCATGCCTTTTTCAGGGTTTTGTGAAGTTATACCTAATTCAATTTTTAAGGTTCCAGGTATCCCTATGTGGGCAAGATTTCTGATAAAATTATAGCTTTCATCTACTTGTTTTCCTAATACAGGATACCAAATTGCGTATATACCTTGAGCAAATTTTTTATAACTAGACTTTATTAACTTTACAATATCTCTATAATCAGAAGACATTTCATATGAAGGGTCAACAAGTATTAGTCCTCTTCTTATTTTAGGGGGAAGTAATGCATTTAAACCTTCTTCAGCACTACGATGGTGAACATGGATATTATTGTAGTAGTGCATGTTTTGTTTCAGAATTTCATATTCACTTGGATGAAGCTCTATAAGATTTAAATCATCTTGTTCTCTACTTAAAAAATGGGCAATATATGGCGAGCCTGGGTAGTTTAATAATTTACCACTATGATCATTAATGTCGTTAATGACATCAAAATATTCAGGTACTAAATTTTTTAAGGCTGAGTCACCTATGATTTTTTCAATACCATTTTTATATTCTAGTGTTTTTGTACTCCAAGCACTTGATAAACTATAAGCACCACCACCGCTATGGGTATCTATATAAGAAAAAGGTTTATCTTTTTTCTTTAGTGAGCGAATTATTAAACATAATACAATATGTTTTAATACATCTGCATGATTTCCTGCATGAAATCCATGTCGATAACTTAACATATTTTATCTCCAAAGTTTTTTAAAAATTCTTGTTCTTTTGCTTCAATTTCTTCACTTTTTTCAAGCCATAACATTTCTGTTTCAGTTAGTTCGGCTTCATTTATACGTTGTTCTTGCAATATTTTTTGTAGTTCAGCTTTTCTTGAAGCATCATAAATAGAACTATCTGCAAGAATTTCTTCTAATTCAGACTTTCTTTTATTTAATTCATTCATTTTTTTATCAAGCTTTTCTATTTCTTGTTTTAATGGTCTTAAGGATTGTCTAAAAGAAGCCTCAAGACGTTTTTGTTCTTTAGATTTTGATCCATTAGACGCTGGAGAAGTTGTTTGATTTTGCTTGGAAATAATTTTTTCTTCTTCTGATTTTTTCTTATCTAATTCAATTAAATAATTATGATAATCATCAAGGTCACCATCAAAACTAGCTACTTTTCCATTATTAACAAGATAAAATTCATTAGTAGTTGTTTTTAATAGATGTCTATCATGAGAAACAACAATTAAAGCACCTTTAAAGTCTGATAATGCAATAATAATAGCTTCTCTCATTTGTAAATCTAGATGATTGGTAGGTTCGTCTAGTAATAAAAGATTTGGTTTTTGCCAAACAATAAGAGCTAAAACCAAGCGAGCCTTTTCACCACCACTAAAATGAGCCACTGTATCTAGAGCTTTGTCGCCATTAAATCCAAAACCACCTAGAAATGAACGTAGTTCTTGTTCTTTTGTATTTGGTGCTAATTTTGTTAAATGAGATAATGGGGATCCTTCAGTATCAAGATATTCGAGTTGATGCTGAGCAAAATAACCTATTTTTATAGCTTTCGCAAATTCTATAGTACCATTAACAGGTGGTATTTCACCTGCTAGTGTTTTTATAAAAGTTGATTTACCAGCACCGTTTCGACCTAGCAAACCGATTCTAGAACCAGGTACTAAATTTAATTTTATGTCATTTAGTATAATAGTGTTTCCATAACCTGCAGTTAAGTTTTCTATTCTAACTAAATTTGGAGGTAATTCTGCACTATCCATAAATTCGAATGAAAAAGGTGAATCTGCTTGGGCTAAAACTATTTTATCCATTTTTTCTAAAGCTTTAATTCTACTTTGAGCTTGTTTTGCTTTAGAAGCTTTGTACCTAAATCTTTCAATAAAAGATTGCATATGTGCGATTTGTGCTTGTTGTTTCTCAAACATAGCTTTTTCTAAAGCTTGTTTTTGAGCTCTTTCATTTTCAAAACTTGAATAATTACCAGTGTAGCTATACAGTTTTTTATGTTCCATGTGGATAATATTGGTGCAAATATTATCTAAAAAATCTCTATCATGAGAGATAATGATTAAAGTTCCTTGATATCCTTTTAGCCAATCTTCTAACCAAATAACTGTGTCTAAATCTAAGTGGTTTGTTGGTTCGTCCAAAAGCAATAAATCTGATGGACAAATTAATGCTTGAGCGAGATTTAATCTCATTCTCCATCCACCTGAAAAATCTTTTACAGGTTTGTTAAAATCATTCACAGAAAATCCTAAACCTGTTAATAATGTTCCTGCTCTTGATTTTATTGTATAAGATCCCGCTTGTTCTAATTCGGCATGTATTTTTCCTTGTAAAATCCCATCGCCTTTGTTGATAGCTTCAGATAATTGAGTTTCAAGTTTTCTGAAATTTTTATCTCCATCAAGAACGTAATCTAAAGCAGATTCATCAATACCAGGTGTTTCTTGTGAAACAGAGCTTATTATCCAATCTTTTGGGATGTTAATATCTCCATTTTCAGGAAATAGTTCACCTTTGATTAATGCAAATAAAGTTGATTTTCCACATCCGTTTTTACCAACCAAACCAACTCTTTTATTAGGGTATATTGTTGCAGTAGCATTTTCAAGTAAAGTTGTTGTGCCACGCATTACTTCTAGATTATTAATATAAATCATATTAAAACTTTTATTCTAAATAACATATAAGATACAGTTCTTATTATATAAAATTCCTTGATATAAGTCTTTAATAAGATGTTCCCATATTGTACCTAGATTGTTAACACAATCATAAACAGAATATGTTTATATAGTAATATTTTTAGATTTAAGATTTTTTTAAGAATAAATTTGTAGACTATATTGTGAAAAAACTGTGAAGTAACCTGTGAGTTAATAATAAATATTTAAGAATTATTTGATGTAATTCACATGTTTGTTAACTATATGCTCACAATATCTTTAACAAAAATTGTTGATAATAAATACGCAGTTTTAAATATTTTTAAGGAGTTTATGTATGATATTTGGTTATTTATAAGAAATCTTTAATAATTAAAGTGTTTTAATACTTATAATTGGTTAATTAACACCAAGATGAAATGTAATACAAGAAATCTGTACATACTAATATCAATTTCTTTGTAGATTTAAGTATAACTTTATACTGACTATAAATGATAACTCACTGAATATTAAGGTTTTATATAATTTTACAATTGGCACAAATATAAGTTTATAGTATAATTAATTGGTTTTTTCACAATTCAAAGTTTATTATCCTAGTGGTAAATTGAAGTCAGCTATTGCTGATAAAAGTAAAAAGATAGATAGCTGTTTAGGACTAAAAAATATGAAACGATAAGTCATAAAGCTCAGTTTTTGTGTGTAATTAGCGTCCTAATTTTTTTCAATATGGTATAATTTATCAATATTTTTGACAGAGTGTAAAATTATGAAGATTACAGCTAATACAGTGGTAACAATTGATTTTATTGTTACTGATGAAAATGGTCAGGTTTTAGATACCACAAATGGTGCTGAACCTATGGAAGTATTAATTGGGCATTCTAACATAGTTCCAGGCTTGGAAGATGCTTTATTAGGAAAGGAAGATGGGGACAGAGTGGAAGTAACTGTTGCACCTGATAGAGCATATGGAGAACGCCATGAAGACCTAGTTCAAACAATTGATAAGTCAATGTTTGATGGAATGGAATTAAATGTAGGTGATAGCTTTTTAGCAGATACTGATTTGGGAAGTAAAACAATTGTAGTAAAAGAAATTTTAGATGATTCTGTTGTTGTTGATGGAAATCACCCATTAGCAGGATTAACTTTAAAATTTATGGTTGACGTAATATCTGTAAGAGATGCCACAGATTCAGAAGTAGAACATGGCCATGTTCACGGTGCTCATGGATGTTGTCATGGTCACCATCATGATGGAGAAGATGGTCATTGTTGTTGCCATGGACATCATCATGATGACGATAAATGCCATTGTCATGATGAAGGTAATGAATGTCAATGTCATGAAAATCATCAAGATAAATAATTTTTTTGTTATTTTCTGAAAAAACAAGCATAGTTTTATTGCTATGCTTGTTTTTTGGTAATTATTTATGAAATATATAATCAAATTTTTTCCTGAAATTATAATTAAAAGTAAATCAGTAAGACAGCATATGTCTCGTGTTTTGCAACGTAATATCAGAAATGTTTTAAATCGTCAGAGTATTGCGATAAAAATCCAGGATTGTTGGGATAAACTTGTTATACGTACAGATGATGAAAATATGGAAGTTGTAAAACCATCATCAGAAATTATTGAACTGTTATGTCATATACCTGGAATTCAAACGATTTTTGAAGTTGAAGAATATGGTTATACAACTCTTCATGATATTTATGAACAGACAGCAAAAGTTTATGGTGAAAAAATAAAGGATAAAACTTTTTGTGTTCGGGTAAAACGTAAGGGAAATCAAGAATTTACTTCTATTGATGTTGAAAAATATGTAGGAGGTGGCTTAAACCAGAATTTTGAGTCGAAAGGCGTTAAGTTAAAGAATCCAGATCTGACAATTTTGGTTGAAATTGATTTCGATAAAATATATTTGGTTACTGGTTCTTATGATGGTTTAGGCGGGTATCCATTATCAACCCAAGAAGACGTGTTAAGTTTAATTTCTGGAGGATTTGATTCAGGTGTCTCAACATACTCTTTTATAAAAAGAGGTTGTCGAGTTCACTATTTATTTTTTAACATGGGGGGAAATACCCATGAAATTGGAGTTAAGCAGGAGAGTTATTATATCTGGGATAAGTTTTCTTCATCACATAAAGTAAAATTTATAACAGTACCTTTTGAAGAAATGGTTGGTGAAATTTTAACCAAAACCGATCATAGTGTTCGAGGGGTAATTTTAAAAAGGATGATGATGAGAGTTGCTTCAATAATTTCTAAAAAATTAGGAGTTGAAGCAATTGTAACTGGTGAAAGCGTTGGACAAGTTTCAAGTCAAACATTAACAAATTTATCAGTTATAGACAGAGTTTCTGATACATTAATATTAAGACCGTTAATAGTTAGTGATAAACAAGATATTATTGATAAGGCAAGAGAAATAGGAACAATTCATTTTGCTGAAAGCATGCCTGAGTATTGTGGGGTTATTTCAGATAGACCTACAGTTAAGGCTGATGTGAATTTTGTGGAAGAACAAGAATCACTAATGGATTTGTCACTTATTGAAAAAGTTGCAGAAAATGCCAAGTGGATGGATATTAGAGATATACCTTCTGATACCAAAGAACTAATTGGTGGGGATGTGGAAGTAACTGATTATGTAGCTTCTAATGAAATTGTTGTAGATATCCGTTCTGCTGAAGAAATAGAAAAAAAAACTTTAGTAACAGATAAACCACATTTAGAAATACCATTTTTTAAGATATCTTCAGTATTTGCTGATCTTGATAAAACTAAAACATACTTATTATATTGTGATAAAGGCGTAATGAGTAAAATGCAAGCTATGTATATAAAAGATCAAGGATATCAGAATGTAAAAGTTTATCGCTTGAAAGAAAAAGGTAAATCTTGTTGTGCAGTACTGTAAACTGTAAAATTTGTTTTTTTAAAGAAAAAGAAAATAAAATACTAGAATTGCTCTAGTATTTTATTTTTTTATATAGTATTTTGTGTTTTTTAATTTTTTATTATTGGGTTATTAGTAAAGCATATCTGTTGCAACTTTATGGGTTTTTTCTTCACCTTCTAAAGCTTTTAGAATTGTAAAAGCAAAATCAGCAGAATATGCTGGTCCCTGAGCTGTGATGACACGATGTACTGGATCGGCAACAACAGGAGCATCCACATAATTTATGATTTCATTTGTTGTTCCTGGATATCCTGTAGCAGGAACATCTGCATCTAAAATACCATGAGCGGTAAGTACAAAACCAGGGGAGGCACAAATAGCAGCAATAATTCCACCAGCCATTCTTTGTTGACGAAGAATATTGCCTAGAAGTCTAGAATCTCTGCAATTCATAGCGCCTTGTAAACCACCTGGAATAACAATTACATCAAATACATTAGTATCTATATCTTTTAATAAAGCATCTGCTTTAATAATGGTCCCATGGGCACATTTAATATCTAAATTATAATCAGTTGTAATTGCACCGATTGTAATTTCTACACCACCTCTATGCAAGATATCTACGACAGTGATTGATTCAATATCTTCAGCACCAGGAGATAAAACAAGTAAAGCTTTTGACATTTTTACATCCTTATGTTTTGCTTATAAACATTATTGTTAATGTTAATAATAAAATTTTAACAAATAATGGTAAAGTTTTGTATAATTTGGAATAACAATAGCGTGATTTTGGGCCATTTTAATAACTGAACCCATTATTGCCTCAAATTCAGGTAATTTCTTATTTTCAAAATCCATGCACATAGATGAAATATTATCAGATGTTAATTCAATAACATTTAAAATATTATTATATAAAACAATAGAGTCAATATTTAAACCTTCTTTATTAAAAACAGGAGTCAGTTCTTCACAAAAACATTTGATTTTATCATCATGTTTTTTTAATTCTCCATTACGACACTTATAGAACGCTGTTAAGGGGTTTATTATTGCATTAACGGATAATTTTTTTAATAAAATTTCGTTTATATTATGGGTAATGATCGTTCTAGGTAGAAATAAACTAAGTTGTTTTATTTTTGTATAATCAAAAGTTTTTAAACTACCAATAGATGTAATGCCCAAACCTTTTTCATAACATTTATAATTTTTATGAAAAGCTCCGTTTGTTGTGCTAGCAGCATAAACATTGTAGTTATTTCCTAATATTTTTTGTGCATCTTGTTGAATATAGTAACCATTTACAAATAAGATTATATTACAGTGTTTTTTTAAATAAGGTTTTATATTTAATATTACATTGGTTAAGTTGTATGATTTTGTGGTAACAATAATGATATTTGCTTCTCTAAGTTTATTAATTGGTTTAAATAATGCTTTTGAATATGTTGTTTGATAGAGATTATTATTACCAATTTTTTTTATTAGTGACAGGAATTTTGCACAATTTTGGGTAGGTTTTCTAGTATCACAAAAGAATAGTTGAAAATTTTTATTGGCATATCTCAAATGATGAAATGTCAATTGCCCTATACTGCCAGCACCAATAATTGCAATTTTTAGATGTCTATTTAATTTTGGGGTTTTCATAAATTCTGCCATTTTTATCTCAAGTTTATTTTAAATATAAAAGAAAATTAGTAACTATTATAACATTCATGTATAATTCTCTATTTAAAGCAAGTTTTATTGATTTTTGAGTATATAAGTGAATCATAATATGAGTAATGAAAATTTTGAACAAAAATTAGTAAGAATTGAAGAACTTTTAGGGAAAATGGAGCAGGGAAGTTTGAATTTGACAGAACAAATAGCTGCATTTAAAGAAGGTATCACTTTAATTAAAAGTTGTGAAGAGCAAATTGATAAAGCAGAAGGTGTTGTAAAAAAACTAATATCGTCTAAAACTTTGTCGAATAGTGCAAGTTCTGTTGAAGAATCTTTTCAAGATTTTGAAACTCATAACTAGAAATTTTTGTTTTTATAGAATAGTTATTTTGTAGGTTATTGCAATCATGGATTTAAAGAGTACATTAAAAGAATATCAAGATAGAGTAAATATAAAACTGAAGGAATTTCTTGATAACTTACCAAATGTGGCAGATAATTTAAAATCTGCTATGAGTTATGGTGTACTATTGGGTGGTAAAAGAGTTCGTCCATTTCTAGTATATGCCGTAGCAAAAGCAGTGGGTGGAAAAGATAGTATCGCAGATTTTCCAGCTTGTGCTATAGAATGTATTCATGCATATTCTTTGATTCATGATGATTTACCTGCAATGGATAATGATGAATTAAGAAGAGGGAATCCTACAGTTCATATAGCTCATGGTGAAGCTACTGCTATTTTGGCAGGGGATGCCCTTCAATCATTGGCATTTGATTTAATCGCTAATATAAAATTCGATGATGATATGTTAAAGAACCAAGTTCAGATGATAGGTATTTTAGCACGTGGCGCTGGTTATTGCGGAATGTGTGGTGGTCAGCAGCTAGATATGGAATCTGAGGGAGTATTGGTTAGTCAGCAACAATTAGAAACTGTTCATAAACATAAGACGGGTGCGTTAATTGAAAGTGCTGTTAATTTGGGCTTGTTATGTGCAAAAGATGTTTCAGAAGATGTTGTTAAAGCTTTTAATATTTACGCTCAGAGAGTCGGTTTGGCATTTCAAGTATGGGATGATGTTTTAGATATTATTTCAGATACTGAAACTTTAGGAAAACCTCAAGGGTCAGATGAGGCTGAAGAAAAAAGTACTTATCCTCGATTGATGGGTCTAGAAAAAGCTAAGGGTTATGCAAAGTTGTTGATAGATGAAGCTATTGATGCAATAAAGATATTACCACTTGATACAAAAATTTTACAAGATTTTGCTCTATATATAGTGAGTAGGGATCATTAAAGAATGAGTGATAAAGTAGATACTCCATTGTTGGATAAAATAAAAAGTCCAGCAGATATTAGAGATTTATCAATTCCTGAATTAAAGGTATTAGCTGAGGAACTAAGAGTATTTTTAATAAATAGTGTAAGTAAAAATGGTGGTCATTTAGCTTCTGGATTAGGAGTTGTGGAACTTACTATTGCTTTACATTATGTATATGATACCCCTAATGATTATTTAATTTGGGATGTTGGTCATCAAGCATATCCTCATAAGATATTAACAGGTAGAAAAGATCTTATGGGAACAATTCGCCAATTAGGAGGATTGCATCCGTTTTTATGGCGTGATGAAAGTGAGTATGACGTATTTTCAACTGGTCATGCTAGTACTTCAATTAGTGAAGCTTTAGGTTTGGCGGTTGCTAATAGACAGTTAAATAATAATAAAAAAGTTGTTGCTGTTATTGGTGATGGTGCTTTATCTGGTGGCGTTGCTTTTGAAGCAATGAACCAAGCTGGTGATATAAAAGAAGATATGCTCATTATTTTAAATGATAATGAAATGAGTATTTCTGAAAATGTAGGTAGTTTATCAAAACATTTAGCTATGTTGTTAAGTAGTCCTACATATGCAAATTTTGTAAAATCAGGAACTGATGTTTTAGATAAGTTTCCTATTATTAAAAATCTAGCTTTAAAAACACAAGAACATATAAAAGGAATGGTTGTTCCAGGTACCTTATTTGAGGAATTTGGTTTTAATTATGTAGGACCTATTGATGGTCATGATATTGAATCATTAATAAATGTTTTACGAAATATGAAGCAACTTAAGGGACCTCAGTTTTTACATGTTGCTACTGTAAAAGGTAAAGGTTATCAGCCTGCAGAAGATAATCCAACAAAATATCATGGTGTGTCTAAGTTTAATCCAGATATAGGATTAAGTACAACTTCTTCTAAGAATAATGAAATCAGTTATTCTGCATTATTTGGAAAATGGCTAGAATATAAAGCACCAAAAGAAAAAGAATTAGTTGCTATCACTCCTGCTATGGGACAAGGTTCTGGAATGGTTGATTTTGCAAATCATTATCCTGATAGATTTTTTGACGTAGCTATAGCTGAACAGCACTCAGTTTTATTTGCTAGTGGTTTAGCTAGAGGAGGTTTGCATCCGTATGTTTGTGTTTATTCGACATTTTTACAACGAGCTTATGATCAGTTAGTTCATGATGTTGCAATTCAAGATTTACCGATCGTTATTGCCATAGATAGAGCAGGTATTGTTGGTCAGGATGGACCTACACATCAAGGGGTGTTAGATATTAGTTTTATTAGATCAATTCCAAATATTGCGATGTTTGCACCTAGTTGCTTAAAAGACATGTGGAACATGTTTAATTTTGCAAGTACATATCCTCATCCTATAACTATAAGATATCCAAGAGGAAATGGTATAAAAGATGGTTTAGAGTTTAATGATGATGTAATGCCTCTTGGTAAAGCTAAAGTTCTTAAAGAAGGTTCTCAGATTGCTATTTTGGTTTGGGGGCCTTTGGTGAATGATGTTTTTGATCAGGTTAATTCATTATCAAGACCTTATACAGTTGTTGATATGTGTTCTATAAAACCATTTGATAGAGATTGCTTAATTAAATTATCAGAAAATCATAAATATTTTGTGACTTTAGAAGATGGTGTTATAGTAGGTGGAATAGGGGAAGAAATTTCTCGATTTGTAAATTTAGAAAATTTAAATGTTAGGGTTTTAAATTTAGGTTTTCCTGATGAATTTATAGAACAAGGTCTCCCTGAAGAAATTTATGATAATTACGGTTTATCTGGTAAAAAAGTAGTGGAATATTGTGACGGTTTATTGTCTGCTAGTGTTGATAATAATGGTGTACAATCAGGATTTTTGAAAGATAAACGTTCATTTTTTAGTTTTTTTAACAAGGAAAAATAACCATGCCTTCATTTGATATAGTATCAGAATTGCAGATGAACGAAGTTCAAAATGCTGTAGATAATGCAAATAGAGAAGTGTCTTGTCGCTTTGATTTTAAGGGTGTTGATGCAAAGTTCGAATTGGTAGAAAAGGATAAACTTATAAAATTAGGGGCTGATGCAGATTTTCAGATTCGTCAAATGAATGATATTTTACGTGATAAGATGTCTAAGCGTAATATTGATCCATCATCACTTGATTTTCAAGAACCTGAGCAATCTGGAAAAAGATTTAATGAAGTTGTAAAATTAAAGAGTGGCATAGATCAAGCTATGGCAAAAAAAGTTGTTAAAACAATTAAAGATTCAAAACTTAAAGTTACAACTCAGATTCAGGGTGAAACAGTGAGAGTTACAGGAAAAAAGAGAGATGATCTTCAAGAAGTAATTGCTTTGATTCGTAAAAGTGAATTGGGTCAACCATTCCAATTTAATAATTTTAGAGATTAATATAATTAACCATGCAGAATTCAGAAAGTAATCAAATAGAAACAGTATCAATATGGAATAGAATTTTTTCTAAAAGAATGTTTTTATGTTTAGTTTTTGGTTTTAGTTCTGGATTACCCCTTTATTTACTAGTTAATTTAATATCTGCATGGTTAAAAGATAATGAAGTAGATTTATCCACAATATCCGTTTGTACCTCTATAGCTCTTTTTCCATATACTTGGAAGTTTTTATGGGCTCCTTTAGTTGATAGATATAATATTTTGAAAATAGGACGTCGAAAGAGTTGGACGTTATTAACACAAATATTATTGATTTTTTTAATATCTTTTTTAGGGTTTATTACCCCTAGTTCATCTACTGTTTTATTTTCAACACCATGGTTTGCTGTTAATAATATGTTTGTTGTGACATCAATCTGTTTATTAATTTCTATATCATCAGCTACGCAAGATATTGCCCTAGACGCTTTTAGAAGAGAAATATTGGCAGATATAGAATTAGGACTTGGTAATTCTATTTTTGTGAATTCATACAGAATAGCAGGAATGGTGCCTGGTGGATTATCATTAATACTAAGTGAATATTTGCCTTGGTCAATAGTATTTTTATTAACATCTTTGTTTTTTATTCCTTGTGCCTTAGTTGTTTTTTTTATAAAAGAGCCTTTAAGTTGCAAGGTTCCATTAACAATTGCTGAATCGGTTATTTATCCATTTATAGAGTTTGTTAAACGAAAAGGTTGGGGGGCTTTAATTTTTATTTTATTTATTTTTTTATATAAATTTGGTGATAATCTTGCTACAGCTCTATCAACTCCTTTTTATATGGAAATGGGGTATTCAAAAATTCAGATAGGTATTGTGAATAAAACTATAGGTCTGTGGACTATGATTATAGGAGGGATGATAGGCGGAATATTGATGTTAAAAATTGGGATAAATAAGGCTTTATGGATATTTGGTGTAGGGCAGATTATTACAATTTTAGGTTTTGTATTAATTGCTCATGTATGGAAAAATCCAATGTTTGTTCCAAATATGTCTGAATATATAGATAGTTGTTTGGGAATAAGAGTATTAGATAATTTTAGCTTTCCTAATTTTTCATTATTATCTTTTGTTGTTGGCGCTGAATATTTAGGGGTAGGATTAGGAACATCTTGTTTTGTGGCGTATATGTGTAGAGAAACAAATCCTGCTTATGTTGCTACCCAATTAGCTTTGTTTACAGCTTTAGCAGCCGTTCCTAGAACGGTAGGCAATGCAATAACTGGAAAAATTGTTGAGCTTCTAGGGTGGGAAAACTTTTTTGTAGTTTGCTACGCTTGTGCAATTCCAGGTATGTTATTACTTTTGTATGTTGCTCCATTTAATTCTAAGAAATAGAATAATAAAATTTTTTTAAAATGTTTTCAGGGTATATAACACTAATTTTTGATTTGTGTTAAAATACTTTCAATTCTGAAAAATGTTCTTTGAGCTTTTGATTGAATATTTTTAGAAAAATTTTGGGTGTGTCTTATAGACATGATTGCTTTCTTAGGCCATTTATTATTTGGAAAAACCATGATAAATATCAAGAAAGGATTAGATCTCCCTATTAGCGGTAAACCAGACAACACAGTAAACTCAGGAAATGCTGTTAAGCATGTTGCAATTCTTGGTTCTGATTTTCCTGGTTTAAAACCTTCAATGCTTGTTTCAGAAGGGGATTCTGTATCAAAGGGGCAAGTTCTTTTTACTGATAAAAAGAACCCTGGAGTTAAGTATACAGCTCCTATAGCAGGCAAAGTGGTTGCTATTAACCGTGGTGCAAAAAGGGCGTTCCAATCTCTAGTTATTGAAATAGATCCTACAAATGTAGGTAACACTAAGTTTGAAGCTTATCCTTCAATAGATTTATCTACTTTAAGTAGAGAAGTTGTACAGAAACAGTTGGTAGATTCTGGTGTATGGACATCATTAAGAACTCGTCCATATAGTAAAACACCTGCTATAAATACTGTGCCAGATCATATATTTGTAACAGCAATGGATACAAATCCATTAGCAGGGAATCCTACTTTGGTAATATCTACACATACAAAAGATTTTTGTGATGGATTAGATGTTTTATCAACTCTTACAGATGGATTTGTTTATGTATGTAAGGGACAGGAATCATTACCTACTTCCAAGTCTTCAAAAGTTAAAGAGGAAGTATTTATAGGTAAGCATCCTGCAGGTTTACCTGGTACTCATATGCATTTTATACATCCTGCTTCTGAAAACCATGTAATGTGGTATTTGAATTACCAAGATGTTATTGCTATTGGTCATTTGTTTAGAACTGGTGATATTTATAATGAAAGAGTTGTAAGTATTGCAGGTCCACATGTTCGTAATCCAAGATTAGTAAGAACGTTACAGGGTGCATGTGTTTCTGAATTGGTTCAAAATGAATTAAAGGGTGATAATTATCGTGTAATTTCAGGTTCTGTTTTGAACGGAAATAAAGCTGAAGGTGCTTTTGATTATATGGGTAAATTCCACTTACAAGTAAGTGTAATTCCTGAAGGTAATAATCAAGAATTTTTAGGTTGGTTGATGCCTGGAGCTAAAAAACACTCTGTTACACGTACTTATTTAAGTAGTTTCTTCCCACCTCGTCGTTTCAACATAACAACAGCTGTAAATGGCGGTTCTAGAGCTATGGTACCAATTGGGAATTTTGAAAAGGTTATGCCTTTAGATATTATTCCAACTATGTTATTGAGAGCTATAGAAATCGGTGATACTGATACTGCTAAGCTTTTAGGTTGTATGGAACTTGATGAAGAAGATTTGGCATTATGTACTTACGTATGTCCTGGTAAGACTGAATATGGCAGATTACTTCGTAAGTGTCTAACAAAGATTGAAGTGGAGGGTTAGTAGGTGTTACTTAAGCTTTTAAAGAGTGTTGAACCTTTATTTGCAGAGGGTGGAAAGCTTAATCGTTTATATCCTTTGTATGAAGGTACTGCAACATTGTTTTATACCTCTGGTAAAGTTACAAAAAATACTACAACTCATGTACGCGATAACATTGATTTGAAGCGTATGATGATTATGGTGTTCTTTGCTGTATTCCCTTGTATGTTTTGGGGATGGTATAACGTTGGTGCACAAACTATTAATGCAATCAATGGAAATGGTTCAATCATTTCTGCGTCTTTTGAATTATTTAGTGCGGACTATCATTTTGCAATTTTAAAAATGTTGCCTTTTGTGTCTTTAGGTACCGATGCCGGTATTTTAAGCAAAATGATTATTGGAGCAATATTCTTTCTACCTATATATTTAGTTGTTTTTGCTGTAGGTGCATTTTGGGAAGTATTGTTTTGCATTATTCGTAAGCATGAAGTAAATGAAGGTTTCTTTGTAACTTCTATCTTATTTGCATTAATTGTTCCTCCAACAATTCCATTATGGGAAGCTGCTTTAGGTATTTCATTTGGTGTTGTTATTGGTAAAGAAGTGTTCGGTGGTACTGGTAGAAACTTTATGAATCCAGCATTAGTAGGTCGTGCATTCTTATTCTTTGCATACCCAGCTCAGATGTCAGGTGATAAAGTTTGGTATCCATTCCCTGAAACTGTTGCTAATGTTGATGCTTATACAGGTGCTACTGCTTTAAGTGAATTCTCAAAACATGGTCCTGAATGGAACGGTGTAAACTGGCTAGATGCATTTTTGGGAAATCTACCAGGTTGTATCGGTGAAGGTTCTACTTTAATGATTTTAATCGGTGGTATGGCATTGATAATTATGGGTATTGCTTCATGGAGAATTGTACTTGGTGGTGTTCTTGGTTTAGTTGCCATGGCGTTAATCTTTAATGCTATAGGTTCTACTACTAATCCGATGTTTGCTTTAAGTCCAATTTGGCACTTAGTATTAGGTGGCTTTGCATTTGGTATATTCTTTATGGCTACAGATCCAGTTTCTTCTGCATTTACTGATACAGGTAAATGGTTGTATGGCGGGTTAATTGGTGCGTTAGTTGTATTGATTCGTGTTGTTAATCCTGCATACCCAGAAGGTATGATGTTAGCAATATTATTTGCAAATTGTTGGGCACCTTTATTTGACTACTTTGTGGCAGGTCGCAATATTAAGCGTCGTTTAAAGTTAGCAAATAAGAAGGGAGTAGCATAATGGCTAATAAAGATAGTTTTTTAAGAATTTTGGCTGTTATTGTTGGATTATGTTTATTCTGCTCTATAATTGTTTGTATTGCAGTTGTATCATTAAAACCACTACAAGAAAAGTCAATTCAGGTGGATCGTGAAGCTAGTATATTAGCAGCTGCTAACATTGAAGTTCCAAAGGGAAAAGATATTTCAGAAGTTTATAAAGAAAACATTGAAGCTAGATTATTGAATTTAGCAACAGGTTCTTTTGTGACTGATGAAAATGAAAAAGCTACTGTATTAAATGGTTCAACAGTTGACGGTTACGATTTTAATGCAGCATCTAAGATTGCAACTTCAAGTGTTCAAATTCCAGCTGATCAAGATTTAGCTAAGATTAAGAGTCGTGCTAAGTATATGCCTATATATTTAGTTAAGAGTGCAGGTGGCTATACCTCAATAATTCTTCCTGTTTATGGACAGGGTTTATGGTCAACAATGTATGCATACTTATCACTAAATTTAGATGGTAATACAATTCAAGGAGTTAAATACTATCAACATGGTGAAACTCCGGGTCTTGGTGCGGAAGTTGAAAATCCTTTATGGACTGCTAAGTGGAGTGGTAAAAAACTGTTTGATGAAAATGGTGTTGTTAAGTTTGCTGTGTTAAAGAATCTAACAAATAGTAACTATCAAGTAGATGCTTTATCTGGTGCTACTTTAACAAGTGATGGTGTTTCTAGAACAGTTCAGTATTGGGCAGATCAGAATGGTTATGGTCCATTCTTACAGAAAGTAAAAACAGAAGGGGTGAAATAATGAGTGATTTACCTACCGCAAGGGAAGCTCTTACCAAACCGCTACTAAGTGATAATCCAATTATGGTGCAAGTACTTGGTATTTGTTCATCATTGGCTGTAACTTCAAATTTGAAGACCGCTTTAGTAATGGGTGTGGCTGTTGCTGCTGTAACATCTTGTTCTAGCTTCATCATTTCAAGCATAAGAAAGATTATACCAAATAGCGTTCGTATCATCGCTCAGATGACTGTAATTGCTTCTTTGGTAATAGTAGTAGACCAGCTTTTAAAGGCTTTCTCTTATGACCTTTCAAAGCAGTTGTCTGTGTTCGTTGGTTTGATTATTACAAACTGTATCGTTATGGGTAGAGCAGAAGCTTTTGCTATGAAATATCCTGCAAAATTGTCTTTTTTAGATGGTTTAGGAAATGGTTTAGGTTATGCTTTGATTCTATGTACATTAGGCTTTATTCGTGAATTATTTGGTTCAGGTAAGTTATTGGGATTTACATTGTTTGAAACTGTAAACAATGGTGGTTGGTATGTTCCAAATGGTATGATGTTAATGCCTCCTTGTGCATTCTTCTTAATCGGTTTGTTAATTTGGTTAACCAATCAAGTTTATCATACATCACATAAGCCTGATTATGATACTAGCCGTAAGGATGCTTCATAATGGAACACTATATTAGTTTATTAGTTAAATCAATTTTTATTGAAAACTTAGCGTTAAGTTTCTTCTTAGGTATGTGTACATTTTTGGCAGTATCTAAGAATGTTAAAACTGCGATAGGTTTAGGTATAGCTGTTGTTGTAGTTCAGGTTATTGCAGTTCCTGCAAATAACATTGTTTACACTAATGTATTAAAGCCAAATGCAATTCAGCCAGGTATTGATTTGTCATTTCTAGGTTTTATAACGTACATTGGTGTTATTGCAGCATTAGTACAGATTTTAGAAATGTTTTTAGATAAGTTTGTACCTTCATTGTATTCTGCACTTGGTATTTTCTTACCATTAATCACAGTTAACTGTGCTATTTTTGGTGGTGTTTCATTTATGGCACAAAGAGATTACAATTTTGCTGAATCTGTGGTGTATGGCTTTGGTTCTGGTTTGTCATGGGCTATTGCTTTAGTTCTTTTAGCTGCTATTCGTGAAAAGTTGAAGTATGCTCATGTTCCTGCTGGATTAAATGGCCTAGGTATTGTGTTTATTACTGCAGGACTTATTGCCCTTGGCTTTATGTCCTTCTCTGGTATTCAGTTGTAAGGAGAGTCCATGTTAACTATTTTATGGGGCGTTGGACTATTTATTTTAATCGTGATAGTGTTGGTTATTGCTATTTTGGTAGCTAAACACTTCATGGTAAATAGTGGCGACGTAAAAATCGGTATTAATGGGGATCCAGAAAAAGCAATAAAAGTTCCTGCTGGTGATAAGCTATTGGGTTCTTTGGCTAGTCAGGGTATCTTTGTTCCGTCTGCTTGTGGTGGCGGTGGTGCTTGTGGTCAGTGTCGTTGTAAAGTGCTTAAAGGCGGTGGCGATGTGTTACCTACTGAATTAGGTCACTTGACAAAGAAGGAAGTTCGTGCAGGTTGGAGATTAGCTTGTCAAGTTTCTGTACGTCAAGATATGGAAATTGAATTACCAGCTTCTGTTTTTGGTGTTAAAAAATGGACTTGTACAGTTACTTCTAATGACAATAAGGCTACTTTCATTAAAGAATTACGTTTGGCAATTCCAGAAGGTGAAGAAGTTCCGTTTAGAGCTGGTGGTTATATCCAAATCGAAGCAGAACCTCATACTGTTGCTTATAAAGATTTTGATATTCCTGAACAGTATAGAGATGATTGGAATAAGTTTGGTTTATTTGATTTAGTGTCAAAGGTTGATACTCACATTTTAAGAGCATATTCTATGGCTTCTTATCCAGAAGAAAAGGGATTGATCATGTTAAATGTTCGTATCGCTACTCCGCCTATTGATAGAAATACTCATAAACCAGTTCAAGGTATTCCTTGTGGTCAAATGTCTTCATATATTTGGTCATTAAAGCCAGGTGATAAAGTTGTTATTTCTGGTCCATTTGGTGAGTTCTTCGCTAAGGATACTGATGCAGAAATGGTGTTTATAGGCGGTGGTGCTGGTATGGCCCCAATGCGTTCACATATCTTCGATCAGTTAAAGAGATTAAATTCTAAGCGTAAGATTAGTTTCTGGTATGGTGCACGCTCATTAAAAGAAATGTTTTATCAGGATGAATTTGATCAATTAGCTAAGGAACATCCTAATTTTACATGGCATGTTGCTCTAAGTGATCCTTTACCTGAAGATAATTGGACAGGATACACAGGTTTTATTCACAATGTTCTTTATGAAAACTATTTAAAGAATCATAAAGCTCCTGAAGATTGTGAATTCTATATGTGTGGACCTCCACCAATGACACGTGCGGTTATAAATATGCTTCACGATTTAGGTGTTGAAGATGAAAATATCTTATTAGATAACTTCGGTGGTTAATAAGATACTGTACACAGGAGGCCTAGGGCCTCCTTTTTATTCTTTTATAAAGGTGATTATATGGATAGTTCGTTATCAGATTTATTAGAAAAATTGGAGTCTAAGATTGCTTATTTAGAATACAACTATGAAAATCTAAATGAAGAAGTTATTGAATTGAGAGCAATAGTTGAAAAGCAAAAAATTCAAATAAAATTTCTTGCTAATAAATTAAAAGGTTTAGATGCTTCAAATGTTGCACCAAGAAGTGAAGAGACACCTCCGCCTCATTATTAGTAATTTAATTCTTATACTTTATTGTTGTGTTTTTTTATAGTATGATCCTTATCTCATATTGAAATATTTTGTTTTAATATTCATTAATATAATCACAACTTCAGTATTGAATTTAACCTATTAAGTTTTTATGCGTTTATATTGTGGTATATTTAATAGTAAGATTATTAACATAAAATAATAAAAATAAAGAAAATAAGTAATATTTAGGAATCTGCATATGAAACACATTTTCTCTATAAGTTTAATCACTTGTTTACTCTTTGGTTGTAATGCAACAGATAAAAATGAATTTGAAGAACAGTATTCTTATGAGTCGAAAACTCCTGTCAAAGTGTCTAAAATATGTCCTAGAAGTATTACTAATAAGACTGTTGTACTGAAAGATGAAAGTTTAAGTCTAGATAAAAATGATAAAGGTTGTTACGGAGATGATTCTAACCCGTATTGTTCTTTAAGAATTTACCAAATAAATGTAAATTCTTTTAATCATAGTAAAAATGGAGCTAAAGGATATAGTATTGGTTGGGGTAATAGTAATTATAATGGAAATATTAAAGGCATTACTGAAAGTTTAGAATATATAAATTCCCTAAATGTTAATACTATTTTATTAACACCTATTTTTGAAACAAAGGAAATTGTAGGTCAAAATTTGCTATATTCAAAAACAGATTCATCAGGTTACTATCCGTCAAATTATTTTAAAGTTGATCCTAAATTTGGGTCATTATCAGACCTAAAAGAATTAGTTGATAAAGCTCATTTTTATGGAATGTACGTTATTTTAGACTTGCCAATGGGACATGCTAAAAAGAATGTAGAAACCGTAAGTCCTCAAGGTAATAAGTTGGTTTTATCTGAAAATTGTCGTACTCAGGGAGGAACTTTTGAAAAAGTTACTATGGAGAACTACACATGTTTTGATAACAAAACTTCTAGTAATTTTTTTCAGGAACTTGTTAGATATTGGATAAAAGAAACAAAAGTTGATGGTTTTCGTTTAGATCAGGCATATCAATTGGAACCTGATGATTTGAAGTTAATTGTTAATGCAATTAAAGATGAATCTGCTCAACCTAAAAACTCTTATGTGATGAAATTAAGAAATAAGCAACCATTAGGTTTTACGGTTGCTGAAGTATGGAGTGAATATCCTTCAAGTATAGATAAGAATGTATTTAATGGTACTAATATTGATTCAGCATTTGATTTTCCGACAAGATATTCCTTAGTCTCAGTTTTAGCAACTAAGGAATATAGTGGAGAAAATTCTTGTAAACAACCTGTAGATATTTTGAATAAAGCTTTAAATAAATTAAATTCATATACAGGTGGTGGTGTGGTTACTTCGTTTTTGGATAATCATGATGTATTACGTTTCGGTGATTTATTACAAAGAGCAGAACTTGAAACAGAAAGTTTAGATCCTAGTTATTATGAAAGTCATCAAGCTGTTTGGTCTTTTATTGCCCATTTAAGTGGTCCGATTACTCTATTTTATAATGATGAAATAGCAGCAAATGTTCCGAATTTTTCTAAACATGTTGATGCATGTGCTATGACAGATAAGTGTGACGATCATGTTTCCCGTATTCAAGGAAAATTAAAGAATTTTACTGTTAATGAAGAGATGTTTCAAAAAGATATTAAAAAACTATTGAATTTAAGAAAGAATCATAAAGCTCTTTATAATGGTAAGAGAATTCATTTATACAGTGATGATTCGATGTTTATTGATGTAAAGAAGTATCATAGTGATATTATAATGTATATTTTAAATACAAGTTCTTACGATAGAAAGCTAGAAATTAAAGAATCAACCTGGAGTAAATTAGATTTTGGTAGAAAATGTAAGTTATTTAAAATTTATGGCCCTGCTATTTTAACAAGCTTAAAAGGTGATAAAATCACTGTCCCTAATTTGAGTGGTAATTATTTTAGAATTCAATGTCATTAACATTAAAGGGCGAAATATTTCGCCCTTTTTTAGATTAAGCTCTTTCTTCTTCTTCGATAGTTCTTAATAATTCGTTACAACCAGTTTTGCCAAGAGTCTTTGCGTCAACATGTTTAACAATAACAGCTGCGTAAAGACTGCAGTTCCCAGTTTTTGATGGTAGGTTACCTGAAACAACTACTGACCCTGGAGGTACTCTACCAGTGTATATTTCACCAGTTGTACGGTCATAGATTCTTGTTGATTGGCTAATAAATACGCCCATAGAAATTACAGAACCTTCACCGACAATAACACCTTCAACTATTTCAGAACGGGCACCGATAAAACAATTATCTTCAATAATTGTTGGATTTGCTTGTAGAGGTTCTAGAACACCACCAATTCCTACACCTCCTGATAAATGAACATGTTTACCAACTTGAGCACATGAACCTACAGTAACCCAAGAGTCAACCATTGTTCCCTCACCAACATAACCACCGATATTAACGAATGAAGGCATTAAAACAACATCTTTTGATATATATGCACCTTTACGAACTATGCTACCAGGTACGGCACGAACTCCATCAGCTTTAAATTTTTCGGCTGTATAGTTAGAGTATTTTAAAGGAACCTTATCGTAGTAACAATTTCCAGGAACTTCAATTAACGCATTATCGTTAATGCGGAAGTAAAGTAATACACCTTTTTTAACCCATTGGTTTACAACCCAGTTACCATCAATTTTTTCAGCTACACGAATTTCTCCTTTATCTAATAATTCAATTGTTTGCAAAATAGCAGCCTTTGTTACAGGATCTACTTTTGTAGGGGTTATTTCTGCAATACGTTCGTATGCTGTTTCTATAATATTTTTTAAAATATCTATCATATAAAAACTCCATCAAGAGGCAGAATTAGTATTATCTTTATCTGCATTTAATTCTGAAATTAATTGTTCTTGTAATATGACTTTTTGTTCATCTGTTAAAATTGAACCATCAGCAGAAGTTAATGAGAAAAAGTCATCAGCTCTTTCTCCTGTTGTAGTAATTTTTGCAGCATGAATAATTAAGTCATTCTCTTGAAATACCAATCCTATTCTAGCTAATAATCCAGGAATATCTAAAGTAGATATTTCCAATGATGTGTACTTATGATCCTTGTCAGGAAGATAAGAAACTATAGTAGGGTGCTTAAATTGTTTTAATTTAAGTGGCAATGGTTTTGCCTTTGGTATTAGTTTTTCTTGGGTTGTTACAGCAATTGTTAGTGCTTTTCGTAAATTTGAAAGACGTTCAAAAGGAACAGGACCGCCATTCTTTTCCATAAAGGTAAAAGTATCTAAGGCATATCCATTAGTAGTATTGGAGATAATAGACGCTAAAACATTTAGGTTCTTTTCACCCAATACACCAGTAACTTTTGCGAATAGACCAACGCTATCTTTATAATATACAAAAAGCTCTGTGCCGTTTATATTATTATTTTGTCCAAACAGTATTAATGGGCTGTCTGAATTATTATGATTAACTATGTTTTGAGTATGCCAAGCAATTTGCTCAGGTAAGTACTTTATAAAATATTCTAATCTAAAATTACCCCAGGTTTTAAAAACACTGAGTGGGTCCATACCAATTTTTGTTAAAATCTCAAGTGCTCTTTGTTGATTTTCACGAACATGCAGTCTTAAATCTGGAGGATTTTCCAAACCCTGACGTAATGCGTTACGAGCTGAAAAATATAAAACTTTAAATAATGAATCTTTATAACTATTCCATTCAGTTTCATTGGTTGCACATATATCTGCAACTGTTAAACAATATAAGTAATTTAAAAAACTTTCATCACCAACTTTTTTAGCGAAATCAGCGATTATATCAGGATCTGAAATATCTCTACGTTGGGCAACTGTTGACATATATAAATGGTTTCTAACAATCCAGGCAACAAGTCTGCTTTCATACCTGTTGTATCCATGTAATTGACAGAAATAAAGTGCATCTGGAGCACCTAATTCAGCATGATGACCATTTCTACCTTTTGCAATATCATGGAATAATGCCGCTAAAAATAATAATTCAGGTTTTTCAAGTTGGGAATATATTTGCTTATATAGAGAAAATTGAGAATTTCTTTTTTGGCTAAAATTATAGATATTTTTTAAGACTCTCATGGTATGTTCATCGACAGTGTATGTATGGAACATATCAAATTGCATAAGACCTGAAATTTCATTCCAATGAGGCATGTATAAAGATATTATATGGTGTTTATGCATCGTTGGTAATGCAACATCTAATGCTCTTGGATTTTTGATAATCTTCTTGAATATCTCTCTACATTGTTCATGTTCATCTAAATAAAAGTTAATTCTTCTGCGAGCATTGCGTAAATATCGTATACATTCAACGTAAATTCCTGTTAATTCAGAATGTTCTGTAAGTATTAAAAAAAGTTCTAATATTGTTTCAGGTTTTTCAATAAAAATATCAGGATCATTGATATCAATTAATGCCCCCCTTATAACAAAATGCTGATTGTAAACTTTTTCAGGGAGTTTTACATTGTGGTAAATTTTTTCATACAAAAGTTGTATAACTATTTCATTTAATTCGCTAACTCTATGCATAGTTTGATAGAATCTGCGCATAAAAGATTCTACTGGTGTATTTCCTTCTCCTGTATATCCTAAGTAATTGGCAACTTTTTGTTGTCTGTCAAAAGTTAATCTATTGTCTAGCTTGTTCAAAGTTAAATGAAGTGCAAATCGAACACGCCATAAGAAATCCTGACATTCCTGAATTTCATAATACTCCATTCTAGTTAGCAATTTAAAAGTTTTCATTTCTCTTAATGATTTAACACCTAATGTTTTATGAGCTAACCATAAAATAGTTTGTATATCTCGTAGGCCACCAGGATTGTTCTTAATATCTGGTTCTAACATATAAATCGTATCTTTATATGCATGATGGCGTTTTTCTTGTTCGGCTATTTTTGCTTCGTAGAAATTTTTAGCTGTCCAAAATTCTTCAGATTCAACAAATTTATTTAATTGTTCAAAAGTTTCTTTATTGCCAATTATTAGTCTTGATTCTAGTAAGTTTGTGGCAATAGTTACATCTTGTTTGCCTTCTGTAATACATTCAGAAAGTGTTCTGACAGATTGTCCAAGGTCTAACTTTAAATCCCATAATAAACTAGTAAAGCTCGGAATTATTTTTGTAAGATCTTCTGGTAGAGTATTATTTAGTGTAATAAATAGAATATCAATATCTGAGTGTGGTTGTAGATCTGCACGACCATATCCACCAACAGCAACTAAGGCAAGATCTTTAAATTTATCAAAACTAAATTGATACCATAAATGTATTAAAAGAGAATCTATAAAGGCTGTACGACATTCAACTAATTCGTTTACAGAAACACCATTAATAAATTCATTTTTTAAATATGTTAAATGGTTACTAATGGCTTCCCGACCATTTTCCATTGTAATAACATCGTTAGGAATGAACTTTTGGGCTATTTGGTAAGTATTGCTGTCGTACATGTGATGTTAACTCTTTGGATGATGTATAATTCTTTCTAGATTTTCATCAGAACGAAGTGTTAATACTTCACAACCGTCTTCTGTAACTAAAATTGTGTGTTCAAATTGTGCTGAAGGTTGTTTATCGGCAGTTGTTACAGTCCAACCATCTTTTGAGCTTCGTTTACATTTCCAAGTGCCAGCGTTAATCATAGGTTCAATAGTGAATACCATTCCAGGGGTTAGAAGGACATTGTAATTATTCGGAAAATAATGAACAACCTGTGGATCTTCGTGGAAATTTTTACCAATACCATGTCCACAATAATCTCTAACGACTGAAAACCCAGCTTTATCTGCTATTTTTTGAATGGTTTTACCAACTATCGTTAAATTTTTGCTAGGAGCTATTTCCTTTATCGCTTCATATAAAGATTCCTGAGCACATGTAACTAACTGATGGTTTCTTGGTGTTACTTTTCCAACTTCAAACATTTTACTAGTATCACCATGATATCCGTCTTTAATAACAGTTACATCAATATTAACAATATCACCATTGCGTAATTTTTTTATACCAGGAATGCCGTGACATATAACTTCATTTATAGAAATACAGGTGCATTTTGGATAACCATGATAACCAAGACAAGCTGAAATAGCATGTTGTGTGTTTTCAATGTAATCCAACATGATATCATCTAACTCTTGAGTAGTTACGCCGATTTTTACATATGGGGCTATCATTTCTAAAACTTCAGCGGCTAATTTTCCTGCTATACGCATTTTCTCAATTTCTTCTTGAGTTTTGATTGTTATATTCATGTTGTTGAAACCTCTTTTATATTTTTGGTCATTATATCACTTTCGTATATTTTTAGATAAAAAGAAATAAAATAAACTGACAAAATTTAATGGTAACGCTATTTCCAATAAATGACACTTATAATAAACTTTGATATAATTGTTTAACTTGTAGGATATGTAATTTATTGTTGTAAAGCTATTGAATAATTATGACCGAAAAGATTAATTTATTAGATTTAGATAGAGATGGAATGATTAAATTCATTACAGACTTGGGAGAAAAAAGTTTTCGAGCTACCCAGATAATGAAATGGATTTATCAATTCGGTGTAACCGATTTTACTCAAATGAGTAATATTAACAAAGTATTGCAAAGTAAATTATCTGAAATTGCTGAAATAAAAGCTCCTGAGATAAAGGCTGAATATAAAAGTTCTGATGGTTCCATTAAGTGGGCAATGGATGCAGGGGATGGACAGCTTATTGAAAGTGTGTATATACCTGATGGTGATAGAGCTACTCTATGTGTGTCAACCCAAGTTGGTTGTGCTGTGAATTGTGCATTTTGTGCTACTGGAGCACAGGGGTTTAATAGAAATTTAAAAACTTCTGAAATTATTGGTCAGGTGTGGAGAGCTACTGAACAAATAGGCTTTACCCAAATACCCAAATTGAGAGCCATTGATAATGTTGTATTAATGGGAATGGGTGAACCTCTGTTTAATTTAAATAATGTAGTTCCAGCGATGCGATTAATGTTAGATGATTTAGGATTTGGTTTATCTAAACGTCGGGTCACAATTTCTACTGCTGGTGTTGTACCAGCATTAGATAAATTAGGAGATATGATAGATGTAGCCTTAGCTATATCATTGCATGCGCCTAATGATGAATTAAGATCTAAGTTAGTACCACTTAATAACAAATATAATATTAAAGATATATTAGATGCCGTTAAGCGTTATGTAAAAAAATCTAATGCTAATAGTGGCAGAGTAACAATAGAATATGTATTACTTGCAGGTGTTAATGATTCTGAAGAACAAGCAAAAGAATTAGTAAAGACTCTTGCTCATACACCATGTAAGATCAATTTAATCCCGTTTAATCCGCATAATGATAGTCAGTTTAAAAAGCCATCAAAACAAAGTGTTGATAAATTTTATCAGGTTTTAATAGATCATGGTTTTACAGTTGTAACTAGAAAAACAAGGGGTGATGATATTAAAGCTGCATGCGGGCAGTTAGCAGGGGAAGTAAAGAATAAATTAATAAGAATTGCTACTTTTAAACAAAATGAAATGTAGTTATATAAAAAAGGGATTTGATAATGAACAAAATATTTTTAGCTGTATTATCGGCGACCATAATGTTAACAGGATGTGTTACTAGTAAAGAAATTATTATCGGAAAAGATGCTCAGGGTAACGATATAGTAAAGACTGTAGAAGGTATTGATTATAAAAAAGCTTGTATATCAAGAACTAATCTAGCAGTTAGCTATATAAATAATAAAGATTTAACAATGGCTAAAGTAAATTTGGAAACAGCTCAGTCATATGATCCTGATAACGAAGTGTTATTACTAGCATGGGGTTATTATTATAGCACTGTTAATGATGATTACAACGCAGAAAAAATCTATAAGAAAGCTGTAGATTTATATCCTGAATCAGGTACTGTTTACACGAATTATGGTTCGTTTTTATGTTCTAGAAAAAAGTTTACAGAAGGTAATGAGATGTTTGTAAAAGCAGTGTCTTTACCTAACTACACTAATTATGGATATTCATATCAACAAGCTGCAATTTGTTCTTACGAATCAGGAGATAAGGTAAAAGCAGGGGAATATTTTGAAAAAGCTATGAATTATGGCGGTAATTCTCCATCTTTATTATTCAATTATGCTAGTTATTCATTAGAAAATGGTGATGCTATAAAAGCTGATAAGCTAATGAGAACCTTTGATTTATTTGAAAAAAATAATACAGCTCAAACGTATATGTTAAAAATAAAAATAGCACAGGCTTTGCAACAGTATGCAACAGCTGAAATTTTTGGACAGAAATTATTAAGAGATTTTCCAAAAAGCAATGAAGCTACAATGTATAAAAAAGGTGAGTACTAATATTTTATAGGGGTTTATTTAATAATTAGGATTATTTAATCCTAATTGAGTATGCTTTAGGATCAAGAAATGGCAAATGAAAAAGTTATTGAAGAAGCAAAAGCTTTGGGTGAAAAGTATCGATCAGCTAGAGAAAATAATAATTTAACGTTAAATTACATATCTGAAAAATTAGAAATACGTAGTTATTTATTAAATGATATAGAAAAGGGTAGGTTTTCATATGTAAAACCTGGTGATTGTTATGCTTATGCAAAGTATTTAGGTTTAGATTTAAATGAAGTAAAAAGAATTAGAGAGCAAGTAGCTGCTATTACTGTAAATAAAGAAAGCGATGAAACTAGTATTAGTATTAAAAAAGTGGTTGTAGGTGTTGTTTCTGTTGTTATACTAGTAATGATTATTGCTACTATAGCCAATAGTTGTGGTAGTAATAAAGAACCGAAACCTTTATCTATTCCTATTGACGATGTTAAACCAACTCAAAACAATATTCAAATTGTAGAAGAAAAATCTACGATAATTGAGCCTAAAATTATTGAAGAAACAGTAGATAATACTGAAAATAATGTAAAAGAAAGTGTTGAAGATAATAATACAGTTTCTCTACCATTAGAAAATGTAGAGATTGATGAATCATTACCTTTAGTAGAGGAACCTATTATTTTACCTGAGGAAAACAAAACAGTTGAGGAAAAGAGTTCAACTACTCAAAATACAGCGATTGATGAAGTTCATCCTGTTATTGAAGAGAAAAAAGAAAAAACTCAAGTTGTAGACAAGAAAGAAGTTACAAAACAAAAGGAAGAAATCAAAATAAAACCTGAAAAAACAGAAAAGATTATTAAGAAGAGTACTAATACTATTAAGCCTAATGTTGGTGAAAAAACAGTTCAAACAGTAAAAGCTGGTGAGATTCGTCCGTTTAATGAAACAGTGAAAACAGCGACTAAAACTACATCAAAAGAACAACTAAAAAAAGAACAGCCAAAAAAAGAATTGAAACAAAAAGTTAAGCAAGAAGTAAAAGAAGTTAAGAAAGAAAATAAACAAGAAACAGTTACAAAGTCTAATGATAATATAAAAATAAAAGTAGGTGAGGTTCGACCATTTGCAGAAATGGGGCAATCAGGAACTATTTCTACTCCAAGTAAGGTTGTGAAGGATAAAAATACAAAATTATCCGAAGAAGAATTAAAGAAAAAAGTTGATCAAGTAAAAATATCAGAAGCGGTGGTTGCTAATGAGTTATAAAATGGAGATACAGAGAAGAAAAACACGCCAAATAATGGTGGGTAATGTTGCAGTTGGCGGAAATGCTCCAATATCTGTTCAGAGCATGACCAATACAGATACCACAGATATTGATGGAACTATAAAGCAAATATTAGATATTAGCAATGCTGGTGCTGATATTGTAAGGGTAAGCGTTCCAACATTAAAATCTGCAGAAGCATTTAAAGAAATAAAAAAACAATCACCAATCCCAGTAGTAGCAGATATTCATTTTGATTATAGAATAGCTTTGAAAGTTGCAGAATATGGCGCTGATTGTTTGAGAATTAATCCTGGTAATATTGGAAGTGATGATAAAGTTAGGGAAGTTGTTGCTTCTGCAAAGGATCATAAAATTCCAATACGTATAGGTGTTAATGGAGGTTCATTAGAAAAAGAAATACTAGAAAAGTATGGTGAGCCAACCCCCGAAGCTTTAGTTGAATCTGCTATGCATCATATTGATATATTGGATAAACTTGATTTTGCGGATTTTAAAATTAGTGTAAAAGCTTCAGATGTATTTTTAGCGTATGAATCATATAAATTGCTCTCTGAAAAAATAGACCAACCGTTACATTTGGGAATAACAGAAGCAGGGGGCTTTAGAAAAGGTACAGTTATGAGTTCTATTGGTCTATCATGGCTATTAAAAGAAGGTATAGGTGATACTTTAAGAGTTTCATTAGCAGCAGATCCTGTAGAAGAAGTAAAAGTTGGTTTTGATATATTAAAAAGCTTGAAATTACGTAGTCGAGGCATAAATTTTATTGCATGTCCAACATGTTCCCGTAAAGGATATGATGTAATTGGTGTTGTGAATAAATTAGAAGAAAGATTATTAGATATAACCTCTAATTTAGATGTGGCAATTATGGGATGCGTGGTA
This sequence comes from Succinivibrionaceae bacterium, assembly GCA_051892875.1. GTDB lineage: Bacteria > Pseudomonadota > Gammaproteobacteria > Enterobacterales > Succinivibrionaceae > JBJFGR01. The sequence continues at coordinate 16,089 of JBJFGR010000073.1, read as the reverse complement.
AATGGTCCTGGTGAAGCGATGAGAGCTAATATAGGAATTTGCGGTGCGGCTGAAAGAAGTTATTATTATGAGGACGGTGTTCGTTTGGATCGTATTCCAAATGAACAGTTAGTGGATGTTTTAGAAAATAGAATAAGAGCATATATAGATAAAAATAGTAAATAATTAGGAATAAAAAGTGGCAGTTAAAATTAATGCGATAAGAGGAATGAATGATTTATTACCTCAAAATAGTAGTATATGGCAACATGTTGAAAATATATTAAAAAGTACAGCAGCATCTTTTGGATTTAGTGAAATTAGATTTCCAATAGTTGAAAAAACAGGATTGTTTTGTAGGGCGATAGGTGAAGTAACTGATGTTGTTGAAAAAGAAATGTATACATTTGAAGATCGAGATGGTGATTCTTTATCTTTAAGACCTGAGGGAACAGCAGGGTGTGTGAGAGCTTGTTTGGAGAATAGCCTGATCTATAATCAGGAACAACGAGTATGGTACACAGGACCGATGTTTCGTCACGAACGTCCACAGAAAGGTAGATATCGTCAATTTCATCAATTTGGTTGTGAAGTATTTGGATTAAATGGACCCGATATTGATGCTGAAATCATTGCTTTCACTGCGATGATTTGGAAAAAATTAGGTTTAACAAATCATGTGTCATTACAGTTGAATTCTTTAGGGTCAGCTGAAGAAAGAGCTAAATATAGAGATTCTTTAGTATCCTTTTTAGAATCTCATGTAGAAGTTTTGGATGAAGATTGTAAACGTCGTATGTACTCAAACCCTTTAAGAGTGCTAGATACAAAGAATGAACAAGTTATTAATATTTTAAAAGATGCTCCAAAATTAAGTGATTATTTTGGGGAAGAAACGAAGAATCATTTTAATAAGTTATGCGCTTTCTTAGATGCTCTAGATATAAAGTATGAGTTAAATGATCGTTTAGTACGAGGTTTAGATTATTACAATTATACTGTTTTTGAATGGGTAACTACTTCTTTAGGTGCTCAGGGAACTGTATGTGGTGGCGGACGCTATGATGGGTTAGTTGAACAATTAGGTGGTCAGTCAACTCCTGCGATAGGTTTTGCTATTGGGCTAGAAAGATTAATATTATTGTTAGAAACCTTAAATTTAGTAAACTCAAAACCAACTGTTGATGTAATGGTTTGTGCAATGGGTGAAGATGCTGAAATTTTTGGAATTAAATTAGCAAATGATTTACGTTTGGAATTACCGCAGATTAAGGTGATGATGCATTGTGGTGGTGGTAAATTCAAGAAACAAATCGCACATGCAGACAAGGTTCAAGCTCATTATGCAATTATTTTAGGTGAAGATGAAGTTAAGAATAATGTCGTAACCTTGAAAAATTTAACAAATGGTGAGCAAAAAGTTTATTCTATTTTAGAATTAAAAGAAGAATTAGCAAAAGTTTATAATTAAATAGGAGTATACAGTGGATATTTTTGAACAAGATGCACAACAGCGTGAAGAAGAATTGCAACACTGGTGGCAAGAAAATTGGAAGAGTATTATTTTAGGAATAATTTTTGCTCTAGTCGTTATTTCTGCTGTATGGATGTATAGAGATCATTTACATGCTCAGAATAAAGCAAATGCAAGTAGTTTTTATACTACAATAATGCGTGCTGATCAAAAAGATGAAAAATTTATAGAAATTGCTAAAAATTATTTAACTTCTCACCAGAATATTTTTGGTCAGTTAACGGCATTAACTTTAGCTAAAAGTTATATTGAAAAGGCTAAGTATCAAGAAGCATATGATGTATTGGTTAATAATTTGTCATTAAGTGATGATAAATTAGTTTTTGATATAATGGCAGATAGAGCTGTTCGCTTAGGTATTGAGCTTAAGAAATACGATGAAGTTAAAAAATTACTAGGTAACTTTAAGACAGACGCTTATAAGGTTGCAAGTCTAGAATTAAAAGGTGATTTAGCAAAAGCTCAAGGTAATAATAAAGAAGCTTTAGAAGCTTATGAACAAGCAATAACAGCTATAGAAAAAATGAAACAGGAAAATTCTTCATTTGTAAGAGATTTGACAATTATAAATATGAAGAAAAATTCTTTAAAAACTGTTTCTGGAGCTAATTTAGAAGTAGCTAAAGAAGAATCTGTTAAAGAAAAAGCTGAAACAAACAAATAAATAAAGAGAGCATAGATGAGAAGTTTTGCTAAAAAAATTTGTATGATTGTAGGGGCTATGGCTTTAGCTGGTTGTGTGAGAGATGTAGATGTTTATCAACCAGTTCCTGTTCCTGAATTTAAAAATACAGTTAATATGAAAGTGTTATGGAAAACATCAGTTGGGAGTGGGGTTCATAATTTTTATTCACAGTTAAGTCCTGTATATAATGAATTACATATTTTTGCTGCATCGCGTAATGGAGATGTCTATGCTCTGGATAAAAATGATGGCAGTAAGGTTTGGCATGTAGATTTAGATGATGAAGATGAAAATGATGATCGTCGTTCACCTAGACTTTCAGGTGGATTAACAATAGATGGTGATTCACTATATGTTACTAGTGAAAATGGTTATTTGTATGCTATAGATGCTACTAATGGTGAATTAAAGTGGAAGTATAATTTAGGAAATGAATCTGTTTCTGCTCCATGTACTAGTGTTTATAATGTAATAGTTTTAACATCCTCAGGGAATTTAGTTGCAGTAAATGCTGAAACAGGTGAAAAAGTTTGGGAAACAGGTGGTAACAATACCATGATTTCACTTCGAGGAAAGAGTTCGCCAATTGCAGTTAAGGGAGGTGCTATAATTTATGGCACTGTTGACGGAAAGTTAAACATTGTTAGAGAGGATAATGGGGTTTTAGTTCAGCAGTTAGTTGTGGGTATGCCGAGAGGTGCAACAAGATTAGATAGACTGGTGGATGTTACAAATACACCATTACAGATATCTAATGAACTATATGCAGTAGGTTATAATGGAACATTGCAAGGTTGGCTTCTTCCAAATTTAAGTAATATGATGAACTTAAAATATACTTCTACTCAAAATATGGCGTATGATTCAACAGATATTGCTATTACCGATAAAAGTAGTCATATATATGCAATAGCACGTGCTGATGGTTCTCAAAGATGGGTTAATACAAGTCTAACATTTAGAGGGGTAACCGCACCTGCATATTTTGGAAATTATGTTGTTGTTGGTGATTTTGAAGGATATTTATATCTGATGGATTACGCAACAGGTGATTTTGTGTATAAAAATGAATTAAATGATAGTGGTTTTTATACAGCCCCTTTAGTTGATGATAAGTTGTTGTATATACAATCAAGAGATGGGGATTTATATGCATTATCTCTTGTTTATGATAACGATTGATTTATATTTTTTATAAGACTTATTTAGTTAAATAAAATAAGTCTTATGTAGTCTAAAAAAAGGAATTCAAAAAGATGTCTAAGGTTATTGCTTTAGTTGGTAGACCAAATGTTGGAAAATCAACATTATTTAATCGTCTAACTAAAACAAGGGATGCGTTGGTTGCAGATTTTCCTGGTTTGACACGTGATCGTAAGTATGGTCGTGCAATGTACAATGATCATGAGTATATACTAATTGATACTGGTGGTATTGACGGTAGCGAAGAAGGTATAGAAACTCACATGGCTGAGCAATCACTTCTAGCTATGGACGAAGCAGATTTGGTATTATTTTTAGTAGATGCTAGAAATGGTTTATCTGCTGGTGATTACATGATTGCCGACTATGTTCGTAAACATCAAAAGAAAACAGTGCTAGTTGCTAATAAAATTGATGGTCTTGATGCCGATACTGCTGTTGCTGAATTATATTCCTTGGGGTTTGCTGAAATTTATCCAATTGCAGCAACTCATGGAAGAGGTATAGGAACTCTATTAGATGAGGTCGTTGCTCCAATATTAGAAGATGGTGAAGAAAGGGTATTAGAAGTAGGACCTTTTGATGATCCAAATGCTGTATTTTGGGAAAAGGGATATGAGTTTTTAGACAACGTTCCAACAGACAAAGAAGCAGGTGGTTTTAATTGGTACGAATGGAAGCAACGTCATAAACAAAATGGGGCAGATGATAATTCAGAAAATAAAACTGTAACTGAATCAGAAGAGCCAAAAATTCCATTTAAGGATTTACCTATTAAGTTTGCAATAGTAGGTAGACCAAATGTTGGTAAATCTACTTTGACTAACAGAATGTTAGGCGAAGACAGGGTTATTGTATACGATATGCCTGGTACAACTAGAGATTCTATATATATACCTTTAGAAAAAGAAGGTGAAAAATATATTGTAATTGATACAGCAGGTGTTCGAAAGAGAAAAAAAGTAAATGAAGCAGTTGAAAAGTTTTCAGTTGTAAAGACTTTACAATCAATAGAAGATAGTAATGTTACTATTTTAGTAATTGATGCAAATGCAGGTGTTACAGATCAAGATTTAAGTTTATTAAGTTTTATAATACAAAGTGGTCGTTCTTTAGTTATTGCAATAAATAAATGGGATGGTTTAGAAAAAGAAACTAAGGATAAGATAAAACAAGATCTTGAATTAAGATTAGGTTTTGTTGATTTTGCAGAAATTCATTTTATTTCGGCACTTCATGGTACTGGAGTTGGTCATCTGTTTGAGTCTATACAAAAAGCTTATAAATCTGCTACAACTCGAGTTAGTACATCAAAGCTAAATAGAATTTTAGAGTTAGCAACGCAAGAATTACAACCACCTATGTCAAATGGACGTCGTATTAAGTTAAAATATGCTCATGCAGGTGGTTATAATCCTCCTAGAATAATTATTCATGGTAATAAAACAAGAGATTTAACAGATTCTTATAAGAGATATTTGACAAATTATTATCGTAAGTCATTACAGATAATTGGAACACCAATAAGTCTTGAATTTAATGAAAGCGAAAACCCATTTGAAGGTAAGAAGAATAAGTTAACTCAAAGTCAAATTCGTAAAAAGAGACGTTTAATGTCTTTCGTGAAGAAAGCTAAAGCCAAGGCAAAGAAAAAATAGGTTATTAAATGACAAAAACTTTAAATGATGAAACTTGTCCTTGTGGGAGTAATTTAAAATATAAGGATTGTTGTGGTAGATTTTTAGGTTCAAAAGATTTACCATCTGATGATCCTGAAGAATTACTACGTTCAAGATATTTAGCTTATAAAATAGGAGATGGTGATTATTTATTAAAATCATGGCACAAAGATTTTAGACCAAAGATTACACCAAAGAAATTAATAGCTGATAGTAAAAATATAGTTTTTACAGGATTAAAAGTTATTGAAAAAGATTGTAAAGGTAACGATGCTCTTATTATTTATGAGTTACGATGGAGAATCGGTACTATAAAACAAATGGAAATTTGTAAATCTTGTTTTAAAAAGGTTGATAACAATTGGTTCTATACAAAAGAACTATCCTAATTATTTTTAACCACTTGTTTTTTTGAAGAATCAAGTGGTTTTTTATGTATTAATCTTGACACTTTATAATGATAAGTATATAAAAGCTTATATAGATGTCTTATGTTAATCTTAATCTATTATTTATAGATGTATAATTACATTCGGGAAAAAATGAAAATTAAATTATTTTTAAGTGTTGCTATGTGCTTATCGTTATCAAATACTACATTTGCGAATGATGATGATTTGTGTGTTACTAAATTCATAGCAGGATTATATACAGAAGCAATTCCATATTGTGAAAAATCTTGTAATTTAGATGAAGGTTCTGGTTGCGACAAATTAGGCGTTTTATACGCCAAAGGACAAGGTGTAAAACAGGATAAAAAAATAGCAAAAGAGTACTTCGGCAAAGCCTGTGATTTAGGAGAACAAAATGGTTGTAACAAATACCGAGAATTAAATGAGCAAGGCTATTAACTTTTTTTAAAAACACAAATCTTTCACGAAGGATCTCGGAAGAGGTCCTTTTTTATTATCAGATGATTAAAATAAACGTTAGCTCTACCAGGCCTTTTGTCGATACGTTGATATAAAGTGTCAAGTATTAATACATAAAAAATTCAATTTATTAATACACAATTTTGTCTTTTAGAGTTAATTAATTTTTATATGTATTATTGTTTTAGGTTTTAGCAAATTACAATAAAATTAAAATAGATAAAGTTAAATATAATTGTGATTAAAGATTAATAATAATATTGATAGAACATTGTATAATCTTGATTTAAGGATGAGTATAAAAGTAGTATAAGAGCTACAAAAATTTCCATCAAGTTTCGTGAATTAGATAAAAAATGGGTGGAGCAAAACTTATTAATTGAGTACTAGTAATAAATCAATTATCGATTTTAGAAGAAATATGTGGTAGGGTAACTAAGTATTTATAGATCCCCTATCACACGGGTTAGATGGAGTTTACACACTAGTGTGTTCACACCTCAAAAAAAAGGAGAAGATTCTCCCTTTTTTATATATTTGTTATGAATTATACGATGCCCTGAGCATACATAGCCTTAGCAACTTTTACGAAACCCGCAATGTTAGCACCAGCAACTAAGTTGTTCTTATCGCCAACATATTCTGCAGCAGCTTCAGAAGCAGCTTTGTAGATACTCTTCATAATATTGTGTAACTTTTCATCAACTTCTTCGAATGTCCATTCTAAGCGTTGTGAGTTTTGGCTCATTTCTAAAGCAGAAGTTGCTACACCACCAGCATTAGCAGCCTTAGCAGGTCCGAAGATAATGCCCTTAGCTAAGTACTTAGCAATAGCTTCATTTGTTGAAGGCATATTAGCACCTTCACCGATAGCCCAAGTACCGTTGTCTAATAAGATTTGAGCACTTTCAGCATCAATTTCGTTTTGAGTTGCACAAGGTAAAGCAATATCACACTTAACCGTCCAAATACCACGACAACCTTCGTAGAACTTAGCATTTGTGCGAACCTTAGTATATTCAACAATACGTTGACGCTTAACTTCCTTGATTTCTTTCATTAATGCTAAATCGATACCTTCTTCATCAACGATATAACCAGAAGAATCACTCATAGCAATAACTTTAGCACCTAATTGAGTAGCCTTTTCACAAGCATAGATAGCTACGTTACCAGAACCAGAAATAACTGTAATAGCATCTTTGAAGCTCTTACCATTTGCTTTTAAAGCTTCATCCATGAAGTAGCATAGACCGTAGCCAGTAGCTTCAGTACGAGCTAGTGAGCCACCCCAACCTAAACCCTTACCAGTTAAAACACCTGTAAATTCGTTACGTAAACGCTTGTATTGACCATACATAAAGCCAATTTCACGACCACCTACACCGATATCACCAGCAGGAACGTCAGTGTCAGCACCGATGTGTTTAGATAATTCAGTCATAAAGCTTTGGCAAAAAGCCATGATTTCACGGTCTGACTTACCCTTAGGATCGAAGTCTGAACCACCTTTACCACCGCCGATAGGTAAAGTTGTTAAGCTATTTTTGAATACCTGTTCGAAACCTAAGAACTTGATGATACTTAAGTTTACACTAGGATGGAAGCGAATACCGCCCTTATAAGGACCAATAGCACTGTTGAATTGAACACGGAAACCGCGATTTACTTGAACGTTACCATTGTCGTCTACCCAAGGTACACGGAACATAATTTGACGTTCTGGTTCAACTAAACGGTCTAAAATTCCAGCTTTAATCCATTCAGGGTGTTTAGCAACAACAGGTTCAAGAGTTTCTAATACTTCAGACACAGCTTGATGGAATTCAGGCTGACCAGGGTTACGAGCTAGAACGCTATCCATAACAGGTTGTAATAATTTCATAAAATATACCTACCTTGGGTTATTTAAAAAATTAAAAAAATAAAAAACTAATAAAGCACTAAAATAGTGCAATTTTACTACAAAAAATCGAGCAATTATATACATAAAATAATAAAAATGCATTAATTTAATGCGTTTGTGTGAATTTTTTGTGATTTTTGTCATTAAAATAGTGAGTTTTAGTTTTTGAATGCCCTAAAAAGGGAAGGTAAAAAAATAGAGATATTTATGAGAGCCAAGTTTTATTAATAATTAAACTTGGCTTAATGATTTTATTTTGATTCAAAATGTATAGTATAGAGTACATGTCTACGTTGTCTATTACGTTTTTTTTGTTGGGCTAAAGGATTGCGATGCTTAGATAGACTAGAGCATGCCCTTCTCGCAAATTTATTACCTTTTCTCATATTTAATTCTCCTAATTGTTTACAGTATACTCCACTATTTTAGTTTACTGTACTTTTTTTGTGATTTTCTCTATAATTAATTTGTTTTTAAATAAGTTTGTATGAATCATAAAATAAGTATCAATAATTTATGAATTGATACTGTTATGATTACATTACTGAGAAATTCTAACATCAACTAGATTGAGAAGTAACCATGGAAATTTTACGCGGAGCACCAGCTCTTTCTGAATTCCGTATAAAAAAACTATTATCAAGTTTTGCGGAAAAAGGTTTAAAAGTAACATCAGTTTATGCAGAGTATGTGCATTTTGCAAAATTAAGTGCACCATTGTCGGATGAAGAACGTAATACGTTAGTTAAGTTGTTAACATATGGTCCACATATAACAGAACATGATACAAAGGGTATGTTGTTTGTTGTAACTCCTCGCCCAGGTACAATTTCTCCTTGGTCTTCAAAGGCTACTGATATAGCACATAATTGTGGTTTATCACAGGTTGAAAGATTAGAAAGAGGTATTGCTTATTATATTGAAGGAGCTTGTGATAATTGTAAAGATGTGATTATTTCAGAAATTCATGATCGAATGATGGAATACGTATTTTATGCATTAGAAGATGCTGAACAGTTATTTAGTTCTGAAAAACCGAAGCCTTTAACCTCAGTAGATATCTTAGGAAAAGGTAGAGAGGCTCTAGAAGTTGCTAATGTTGAATTGGGTTTGGCATTATCCTCTGATGAAATGGATTATCTTGTTAAAAGTTTTACAACATTAGGTAGAAATCCTAATGATGTCGAATTATATATGTTCGCACAAGCTAACTCAGAACATTGTCGTCATAAAGTATTTAATGCTGATTGGGTGATTGATGGTGTTGAACAACCTAAGTCATTATTTAAAATGATTAAAAATACTTATGAGCATAATAATAAGTATGTGTTAAGTGCCTATAAGGACAATGCTGCGGTAATGGAAGGTTCAGTTGCTGGTAGATTTTTCCCAGATCCTAAGAATCATAACTACTCATATCACACAGAACCAATTCAGATATTAATGAAAGTAGAAACTCATAACCATCCTACTGCAATATCTCCATATCCAGGTGCTGCTACAGGTTCAGGCGGGGAAATTCGTGATGAAGGTGCTACAGGTGTTGGTTCAAAACCAAAGGCTGGTATGTGCGGTTTCTCAGTATCAAATTTGAGAATTCCAGGATTTGAACAACCATGGGAAACAAATTTTGGTAAACCTAATCGTATAGATAGTGCTTTAGACATTATGATTGATGGTCCTTTGGGGGCTGCGGGATTTAATAATGAATTTGGTAGACCTAATATTAATGGTTATTTCCGTACTTATGAAGAATCAGTAGATAGTCATAATGGCAAAGAAATTCGTGGTTATCATAAACCTATAATGTTAGCTGGTGGTTTAGGTAATATTCGTAATGAGCATATTCAAAAAGGTGAAATACCTGTAGGTGCTAAGCTTATAGTTTTAGGTGGTCCTGCAATGAATATTGGTCTTGGTGGTGGTGCTGCATCATCAATGACTAGTGGTCAATCAGCAGAAGATTTAGATTTTGCATCTGTTCAACGTGACAATCCTGAAATGGAAAGACGTTGCCAAGAAGTTATAGATGTATGTTGGCAGATGGGTAAAGAAAATCCAATACTATTTATTCATGATGTTGGGGCAGGTGGTTTGTCAAATGCATTACCTGAACTAGTAAATGATGGTAATAGAGGTGGTAACTTTGAACTTAGAAAAGTTCCTAATGATGAACCAGGAATGTCTCCTTATGAATTATGGTGTAATGAATCACAGGAACGTTATGTATTAGCTGTAAGTGCAGAACAATATGATACTTTTGAAAAAATCTGTAAGCGTGAAAGAGCTTGTTTTGCAGTAGTTGGTACAGCAACAGAAGATCGTCGTTTAGTGTTAAATGACGAATATTTTGGTAATCAGCCAATAGATCTTCCTTTAGATGTTTTATTGGGAAAACCTCCAAGAATGCATAAGAATGTTCAAACATTAAAAGCAGAAGGAAAGGAATTAGATTTAAGTGGTGTAACACCGAAATCAGCAGCGGAAAGAATTTTAAGATTACCAGCTGTTGCGGAAAAGACTTTCTTAATTACAATTGGTGATAGAACAGTTACTGGTTTGGTAACTAGAGATCAGATGGTTGGCCCGTGGCAGGTTCCTGTATCTGACTGTGGGGTAACTGCTGCAAGTTATGATTCATACTATGGTGAAGCAATGGCAATGGGTGAAAGAACTCCTGTTGCTTTATTAGATTACGCAGCTTCAGCTCGTTTAGCAGTTGCTGAATCTATTACTAATATTGCAGGTGTAGATATTGGTGATTTAGATCGAGTTAAGTTATCAGCAAATTGGATGGCTGCAGCTGGTCATCCTGGTGAAGATGCTGGTTTATATGCTGCTGTTAAAGCAGTAGGCGAAGAATTATGTCCAGCTTTAGGTATTACAATTCCTGTTGGTAAAGACTCAATGTCGATGAAGACTAAATGGGAAGAAGATGGTATGCCAAGAGAAGTGATTGCACCTTTATCTTTAATTATCAGTTCATTTGCTAGAGTTGAAGATGTAAGATTGACAAAAACTCCTCAATTGAGGACAGATTTAGGTAATGCTTCATTAATATTTATTGATTTGGGTTTAGGTAAGAACAGATTAGGCGGTTCAGCGTTAGCTCAAGTTTATAAACAGTTAGGTAAAGAAACACCTGATGTTGAAAATCCAACACAATTGAAGGGTTTCTTTGATGCAATTCAATTCTTAAACAAAAAAGGGTTCTTGATTGCCTACCATGATAAGTCTGATGGTGGTTTATTCACAACTGTTGCTGAAATGGCATTTGCTGGTCATACAGGGGTTACAATTAACATAGATAATCTAGGTGTTAATGATTTAGCTGTTTTATTCAATGAAGAATTGGGGGCAGTAATTCAAGTTAAAACAGAAAAGAAAGAAGATGTGTTAAATATTCTTTCTGGTCATGGTTTAGGAAACTGTTCATATACAATTGGTACCTTGAACAATGAAGATAGAATTATCTTTAGAAGAAATGGTTCTGATATTATTAATGAAACAAGAACATATTTCCGTAGTATTTGGGCGGAAACTACATACCATATGCAAGCATTAAGAGATAATCCTGCTTGTGCAAGAAGTGAATTTGATGCAAAATCTGATGCAAAAGATCCTGGTTTAAATGTTAGTTTGACATTTGATGTGAATGAAGATGTAGCAGCTCCTTATATTGTAAAGAATGTTGCTCCAAAGATTGCAATTTTACGTGAACAAGGTGTAAATTCACAGAATGAAATGGCTGCAGCATTTAACAGAGCTGGTTTTGATTGTATTGATGTTCATATGTCTGATATTTTATCAGGGAGAGTTTCTTTAGAAGAATTTAAAGCTTTAGCAGCTTGTGGTGGGTTCTCTTATGGTGATGTTCTTGGTGCTGGCGAAGGTTGGGCTAAGAGTATTTTATTTAATAGTAGAGCCAGAGATGAATTCCAAAAATTCTTTAACAGAAATGATACTATTGCTTTAGGTGTATGTAATGGTTGTCAGATGATGTCAAACTTACGTGATATAATACCTGGAGCAGAACTTTGGCCAAGATTCGTTAGAAATGAATCTGAAAGATTTGAAGCAAGATTCAGTTTGGTTGAAATTCAAAAATCTCCATCACTATTCTTTGCTGATATGGCTGGATCTCATATGCCTATAGCGGTATCTCATGGCGAAGGTCGTTCAGAATATAGAAGTGAAGAACATTTAACTCAAATTGAACAAAGTGGTTTAATAGCTGTACGTTATATTGATAACTATGGTAAGGTAACTACTCAATATCCATTTAACCCTAATGGTTCACCAAATGGTATTACAGGTTTAACAACTAATGACGGCCGAGTAACAATAATGATGCCTCATCCAGAACGTTCAATGCGTACTGTTTCTAACAGTTGGCATCCTGATGATTGGGGTGAGGGTAGTGCTTGGTTAAGAGCATTTAGAAATGCACGTAAAGCACTAGGTTAATAATTATTATTTATTTTTAAAACATTTTAAAAAGCTTGTTTTCAATAATTGAGAACAAGCTTTTTTATTATATATGTGATATTACCTTATTGAATTTTTTGTAGATAACAGTGAAAATATAAATGTTTTTGGTTTAAGGTAAGGAATATGTCTAAGAGTCAAATTTTAGTTGTTGATGATGATAATAGTTTACGTGAAGCAATTTTGGATACCTTGGAAATTTCAGGTTACAACTGTAAAGAAGCTATTGGTGGAACAGAGGCTTTAGATATTTTAGCACATGCTCATATAGATATGGTTATATCTGATATTCAAATGGATGGTATGGATGGTCATACATTATTAAATACAATACATTCCTTATATCCAAATATTCCAGTATTATTAATGACTGCATACGCAAATATCGATGGAGCTGTTAAGGCTATGAGATATGGGGCGGTTGATTATTTATCTAAACCATTTGCACCAGAAGTTTTATTGAATCAAGTTAGTAGATATGTTCCTATTTATACTGTTGATAAAAGAACTCCAATCTTCGGTGATGAAAAAACTAAACAATTATTAGCTATGGCTAATAAAGTTGCTCAAAGTGATGCTACAGTTATGATTACAGGTCCAAGTGGATCTGGTAAAGAAGTTTTATCTAGATATATTCATGACCACTCTCCAAGAGCAAATAATCCATTTGTAGCTCTTAATTGTGCTGCAATTCCTGAAACTATGCTTGAAGCCACTTTATTTGGTTATGAAAAAGGAGCTTTTACAGGAGCTGTTCAAGCTTGTCCTGGAAAATTTGAGCAAGCACAAGATGGTACTATTTTGCTAGATGAAATTACGGAAATGGATTTGGGGCTTCAAGCGAAATTACTAAGAGTTCTTCAAGAAAAAGAAGTAGAACGCTTAGGAAGTAGAAAGACTATATCATTAAATGTACGAGTGATAGCAACATCTAATAGAGATTTAAAACAAGCTGTTGAAGAGGGTGTCTTTAGAGAAGATCTTTATTATCGATTGAATGTCTTTCCTTTGAGATGGTTGCCATTAAAGGACAGAAAAAATGATATTATACCAATAGCTGAGTTCATAATATCGAAAATGTGTAAAGAGCAAAAGATACCTGTAAAAACTCTGAGTACTGATGCTAAGAATAAATTATTACAGTATCCATGGCCTGGTAATGTAAGAGAATTAGATAATGTAATCCAAAGAGCAATGATTGTTGCAAATGATGTAATTGAAGTTTCAGATATATTTTTTGATGATATGATGGATATATCGGTAAGTACTGAAAAAGTTGCAAATAACAAAGTTAATGAAACCGATACATTAGAGATAGATTTAAGTTTAAGTGATGATGACTCAAAACTAATAAATCCAGTTGATAGTGACATGAATAAATCATCTTTAGGTGATGAATTAAAACAACAAGAATTTCAGATAATATTAGATACATTAATTAAATGTAATTGGTCTCGTCAAGCCGTTTCGGAAAAGCTGGGTATAAGTCCTAGAACATTGCGTTATAAAATAGCAAAAATGAGAGAAGCTGGAATAAAAATTGAAAAGTAATTAATATATAAATAAAACTAATCGTCTAAGACCTTTGGTTTTGTTCGTATCCATGTTTCGGCATTACTGAATTTTTAAAAATGATTCTTGCTATTGTTAGATAATTGGTAACAGCTAGCAATGGTATACGTATATGAATTTTTTCCGTGGCCAAATTAAAAAATATGAGACTTGCTTTTAGATTAAGTATGTAAGCGTTATAACGCTTACGTTTAATTTTACTGCTGAATAAAAGCTAGAGATAAAATCTCTAGCTTTAAAAAGTTTACTTTATAGTTTTAAATTTACGACGATGAGGTTTTATAGCATCTTCACCATATGTTACTTTTTTCCATTCTTCATATTCAGTAAAATTACCAGCAAAGAATGTGATTTTACCATCTTCTTGATAATCTAGAATATGTGTTGCAATTCGGTCAAGGAACCAACGGTCATGAGATATAACCATTGCTGAACCAGGGAATTCTAATAGAGCATTTTCAAGTGCTCTCAATGTTTCAACATCAAGGTCATTTGTAGGTTCGTCGAGGAGAAGAAGGTTTCCACCAGTTTGTAATAGCTTAGCAAGGTGTAATCTACCTCTTTCACCGCCTGAAAGATCACCAACACGTTTTTGTTGATCTGTACCCTTGAAATTAAATCTACCTATGTATGCACGGCTTGGAATTTCGTAATTACCAATGCGAAGAATGTCTTGTCCCTGAGATATTTCTTCATAAACAGTTTTTTTGTTGTCCATTTTATCTCGGAATTGTTCAACATTAGCAATAACAACTGTTTCACCAATATCTATTGTTCCTGCATCTGGTTGTTCGCTACCTGAGATCATTCTAAATAGAGTTGATTTACCAGCACCATTAGCACCAATAATACCTACAATAGCACCTTTTGGAATAGAGAAAGATAAGTCATTTATTAAAGTTCTTCCGTCATAAGATTTTGATAAATTATTAACTTCAAGAACCTTATCTCCAAGGCGTGGCCCAGGTGGAATAAACAATTCATTTGTTTCATTACGTTTTTGGTATTCAGTACTATTTAATTCTTCAAAACGAGCTAAACGAGCTTTAGATTTAGCTTGACGACCTTTTGGATTTTGTCTAACCCATTCTAATTCTTTTTGGATAGATTTTTGACGAGCATTTTCAGTACTTTGTTCATGTGCTAAACGGTTTTCTTTTTGTTCTAACCATGAAGAGTAGTTACCTTCCCAAGGAATACCTTCGCCACGGTCTAATTCTAGAATCCAACCAGCTACATTATCTAAGAAATAACGGTCGTGGGTTATAGCAACAACAGTACCAGGATATTGATGTAAGAAAGTTTCAAGCCAAGCCACAGATTCAGCATCTAGGTGGTTTGTAGGTTCGTCCAATAATAGCATATCTGGGTGTTCAAGAAGAAGACGACATAATGCCACACGTCTTCTTTCACCACCTGATAATACTTTTATTTTAGTATCTCCATTAGGTAATCTTAGAGCATCTGCAGCTTGTTCAATTTGATTTTCAAGATTGTGACCATCATGAGCTTGAATAATAGCTTCTAAATCTGCTTGTTCTTTTGCTAATTTATCAAAATCTGCATCAGGATCTGCATATAGAGCATATACTTCATCAAGGCGAGCTAAAGCATTTTTAACATCAGATAAAGCTTCTTCGACTGTTTCTTTTACAGTTTTTTCAGGATCAAGAACTGGTTCCTGTGGTAGATAACCAATTTTAATTCCTGGTTGAGGTCTTGCTTCACCTTCGATATCTGTATCGATACCAGCCATGATCTTTAGCAGGGTTGATTTACCAGCACCATTAAGACCAAGAACACCGATTTTTGCACCTGGAAAAAATGATAATGAAATATCTTTTAGAATCTGACGTTTTGGAGGAACTATTTTTCCAACGCGATTCATGGTATAAATAAACTGAGCCATAAGTATTTATTGGTTCCTACTTTAAAAAACAATTTGTTTTATTATACCAATAATTATCTTTTATAAAAAGAAAATCCTCCCGAAGGAGGATTTTTTGCATGTAATATATTAAAAATTATAATTTAAGAAAAATTTTAAACCATACCACATACCGAAACATTCAATTAATGCAATTATAGATAAAGTGAATGCTGCACCATATAAAACACCCGTCTTTAGACTTTCTCACCACTGTTTTTTAGAACTCCTTTTTTAAAAATTT
>JBJFGR010000072.1:0-12450 GCA_051892875.1 Succinivibrionaceae bacterium | reverse complement strand
AATTCGTCTAAATCTAATACAACTAATTCTACTTCCTGAGTTGCTGTTTCTACTTTACGATTATTTTCATCTTTATGAGCTACTCTTTCTAGTGCATCTTTATAGACATTATCTAGTGCTTCTTTAGCTGCGTTAAATTCGACTATTTGTTCTTTAATAGAGACACCACTTTCAGTCTGAATTATATTACCTTGTTCATCTCTGTCAGCATATTTTACAATAGTATCATTCAAGTCATGCTGATATTTCTGATATTCTGAATCATTTGCTTCATTATAAACAGATCCAATAATGTTATTATAAGGAATAGTTAAAGCTTCTATATTCTTATATAGCATTAGAGAGTATTTTGGATTTAAGCCTTCAGTGTTCAAATTTTTTACGAATTCGTTGAATAGTTGAAGGATTTCATAGTTTTTCAATTCACGTTTTGTTATTTTCATTATTAACCTACAAGTATGTTTTTATTATATAAGAAATGTAAGAAACTATATACATGTTTACAAACAGTTGGAATTTGCTTACTATTTCTAATTTTATTAGGAATTCTATTATGAGATTTAACTACACCACCCAATACGTTATATTTAGCGTCTGGATATGCCACGTTGTAGCGAAAAGCATTGCATGTGCAATTTACTTTACCAACTAAAGAGAACATCAGAGGCGTCTCCAGGTTATCCCTATGAAGTTCCACAATTACATTATAAGATCCATTACCAGATTGTGATTTTACCAAGCCTTTTATGACAGTATCTTGTTTATCTTTTCCATCGATATGCCAATTAACTACTTGTATATCTTTATCTGAATATGGAAATACTTTCCTATAATTATCAATCAAATTTTTCAATGTTGGTTGATTTGCTTCATTTAAGGATAATGTTTCTAAGTATTCTAATAGATTCATAACTTATTTATACAGCTCTTTTATTTGGTCTTTAGTCAAAATTCTTTGATTACTTGAACCTCTAAATTTAAGATTTAAATCTTTCTTTGATTCTATAAATGGACCATCTACAAGAACATCTACACAATCTATAATTTCGTTTGTGACGCCTTGAATATATTTTCTTTGACCATATTTTAAATCTTTATCTAGAATATATCCAGTATACATCCAAAGAGTTTTATCAGGACAATTTAGTTTGAATTTCTTAATAAAAGAAAGTAAAGCTGATTGATTCTCTTGTTCGAATGGATCTCCACCTAAAATAGTTAATCCTGAAATATAAGACTTTTTACATTGTTCTATTATTTCAAATTCTTCTATTGGTGTAAAAGGTTTACCATATTTAAAATCCCATGTTTGTTCTGAAAAACAACCTTTACAATGATTTCTACATCCACTAACAAATAAACTAACTCTGACACCATCACCATCGGCAATGTCAATGAGTTTTATATTTCCATAATACATATTATTCTACTATATATCCTTTATTTTCAAGTATTTTAATTGGTCTTGTATTGCTTGAATACAATCATATTCAAACATTCCATCTATAAATATAGTTTATTTATATAAAGGAAAAGACACCGTCTCCAGTGTCTTTAAATATAATTAAATTTTGTTATTTGTATTAGACTTTTCTGATAGATATTCCAAAATTTCTACATGCCAAGTTATTCAAATCATCAGAGCCCCAATGTTTTGGACTAGATGCAAACCATTCAATTGCCTTATCAGCAACTCCTGCTTTAAATCTTGAATAACCTGCAATTCTTACACCACCTCTAAAGAAGTCATCACATTCTTCTCTAGAAAATTTGTTATTATTTCCTTTTGTAGTATATAGAACATCATGAAGAATTGCTGCACAATTATATTTCATGTTCTTTTTATCCCATTTTGGTAAGAACCATGTAAACATAGAAGGAACACTTGCTCCATCTGTTCTAAAACCTTTATCAATTCTTAAAGTTAATTTATAAGCGTCATTTCCTTTCATATATGAAGCAATGATATAACCTGTGTCATTTGTCATTGTCCATATTTTTTTCTTTTCATTAAATGCTAAATTTTTGTATTCAATGTTAACTAAAGTAATAGCCATAAGATTACCTCATTATAGTTAAATGAGATATACTTTTTTCACCTTTATCACTAATTATCTTATCTTTATATTTATTAAAAAAGGCGGTTTAAATACCGCCTTAATTTTTTAAAAATAATCATCAATATCTAGAAGGTGCACCAAATACTTCTAACTCATCATAAGTATTTGCCATATTTACTCCTTACTTATGCAAATTTATCCAATTATTTTTAAATATGTGTTTTTCTTTCTCTAATATCCGCCAATCTTCCTTGATTAACAGCATTTCCAGAACTCAAATAACCACAAACACGAACTACACATGTAAGTTTGGATAAATCTTCACATCCACAATTATTACAATGCCAATGAAGTTTACCATTTTCATCTGGAATTAATGTTACATTACCATCTGTACCACATGCACCACAATGACAACTACCCATATTATTAATTTCACAATAAACTATATTATCATAAATATACTTTATAATTGATAAAATAGCTTGATTATTATTTGTAATAGGTGCTTCAATGTAAGATATTGCTCCACCAACAGAATATTTTTGGAACTCAGTTTCAATATCTATCTTTCTAAAAGCATCCATACCATCTTCAAATCCTTCCCATACAGGAACATGATATGAATTAGTTACATAGTTTTTATCAGTTACACCTTTAACAATACCGAAAGATTTTTGTAATGCTTCTGCAAATTTAAATGTAGTTGATTCTTCTGGTGTACCATATAGTGAATAACCAATATGTTCTACAGAATCCCAAATTTCACAAGATTCTTTTAGTTTCTTCATAATCTTAATAGCAAGTTCATGACCTTTTTCATCCCAAGTATTTTCATTTGTAAGTAATTTTACAGTTTCCCACAAACCAACATATCCTAATGAAATTGTTGAATATCCATTATAAAGTAACTTATCAATAGTTTCACCTGGTTTTAATCTAGCCAAAGCACCATGTTGCCAAAGAATAGGAGCTACATCTGATTTTACACCAACCAAATGTTCATGGCGAAGTCTCAATGCTCTATGGCAAAGTTCAAGTCTTTCACCCAACATATACCAGAATCGTTCAATGTTAGGTACACCATTTTTATCACGACATTCAAGTGCGACATAAGGGAGATTGATTGTAACTACACCTTTGTTAACTTTAATACTTTATATTACTATAAAGAATAGACTATCTCTTCAACAATTTCTTGTTGCCACGTACTTCGGAATGTGCTAATCTCATTCCTACATGCTTACACTCATCAGCATTAGTCGTTACACCTTCAATTAAGCTCGGCACGGTATTATCCATTGCAGGAACTCCACCGTTAGCAAGATTTCTCTCACACCCTTTTAACGTAGGTTCTCGTGGTTTAAGGACACCTTAACAATGGGTCAAGCGTCCATAGAATTTGGCTTTAGAAGGTGTATTATATTTAACTTCATATTTGCCATCTACAATTTTTATGTTTTTAATTACTCCTTTGTTTTTTACTGTAATGGTTTCACCATTTTTAAACTTTTCATATATTTCGCTTATTTTCATTTATATACCTCTATATCTTTATGATTTTTTTGAAAATTCTCTTTAATATAAAACAAATCGCCATTTTCAATCCTTGAAGTTATAATTATAGGTATTTTTTCTTCAATTAAAAAATTATATTTATCAGTCCAATTATAGTTTTCATAAGGAGCAGTTGCGATTGGTTCATTATCTTTATTGAAAAAACAATCACCTTTTAATTCTACATAAGTATCATCATTTAAAATATGAAAATCATAATAATATGATCTATATTTTTGTTTTGTATTATCAAAATATTTTTTATGATATTTTTTGTTATATTCAAATTTAATACCATTATCTTGTAACCAAAAATAATAATAAATTTCAGGTTTAGAATCAAAATAGATTATTTTATCATTTATTTTAACTTTCCATTTTTTATGTGAAGTTAATGCCTGTTTCTCTCTTATTTCTGGTACTTGGGCTATATATTCATAACCATATTTATCTATACAAGTTTCTTTAGATTTTTTCTTTGATTCTTCATCTTGAAACCCTTTAATACGAACACCAAAGTTTTTTAAATTATTTTCTTCTCTATGTTGTTGGATAACTTCATAAAAATTTTCGCCAAATTTATCTTCCAAAGTTTTTTGCATCTTTTTTCTAAGTTTAGGCGATTGTGTAGTATATTCACAACCATGTTTCTCAAACATAGTTTGTCTTCTTTTTGTTTTAAATTCTTCTGAAATCATCCATTCTGCAGTTTTACAATGTCTGAACCATCCATAATTAGGATTAGTTTTTTTAATTTCCAGTTGTTTTTCAACACCTCTACAGGCTCTACAAATAAAATAATTTCGTTTTATTACAGATTGATAACGTAGCATTTGTTCTTTATGACATTTACTACATACAAAATAAATTTTATCATTTTTATTTAAATTGGAAGATTTTAATTCTTCCATACTTTTATTCCATTTAATATCCATATATTTCTCCTTTAACGAGGTTACCACGCCTCAGTGTATTATTTATAATATGAGTTAGAATACTACTATGGATAATAGTATTCAGCATTGGTGGTATCAATGTTGTCCTCATAATTATTATTCTATTTCTAAATCAAAATCTTCATTATAAGTTATTACTTCTTCACGTTTGGGGTCAGTCCAAACAGAAAGAATACTTCTGCAACCCATTGTTGGGAAACAATAACCATTTCCCTTCTTATCTTTCTTCCATTCTTTCATTACCTTTTCGGAAATATAGTCTGGAACCATACGTTTCATCGTACATTGTGCAGCAAGTTCAGTCAAATAATAATACTTATCTCCTTCATGTATATTATCTTCTTCAAGAATATACAATAATTTAGGAAATGCATTTGTAACATATTCACCAGCTTCATTCTTTAAACCCTGAATACGTTGTCTTAAAACTTCTTCAATTATAATAGCCAAATCTTCTTTTTCTTTTTCATTTTTTGCTTCATTCAAATACATGCAAACAGATACGAATGGAGTTTGACCATTTGTTGTAGAAATAGTAACTAACTGATATTGAAGTGTTTGAATACCATCTTTTACATTTCGTCTTGTTTCTTTTTCTACCAATTCTTCTAATTGTTCATCGGTTAAAGTTGTCAATTCTTCCTTAAATTTCTTTCTAAAATAATTTCTAGTTTCTTCTACAAATGGTGCTAAATGTGCTAATGTAAATGTTTGACCACCATATTGAGAAGACGCAACTATAGCAGAAATTTGCGATGTAATGGTAGCAGCAGTCAAAAATGTATGTGGTTTTTCAATCTTAACATTATTGATTACTGTACCATTCTGCAACATATCTTCCAAATTCCACAAATCACAATTATGGATAGGCATTGCGAAATAGTCCATATCGTGAAAGTGAATTTTACCTTCTTTGTGTGCCTGATAAATGTCTGCAGGGAGCAAATATCTTTGTGAAATATCCTTAGAAACTTCACCTGCCATATAGTCACGCATTGTGCTTACGATGGTTGGATTCTTATTTGCATTTTCCTGTAATATATCTTCATTATCATTGTTCAATAAAGACAAAACTCTATCATCAATAGTATTTTTTCTATTATCAAGTGCTTTTTGATAACGGTAAGTAATATATTCTTTTGCTACATCAAATTTACCATGTTCCATAATGGAATTTTCAACAAAGTTTTGAATGTCATTTGACTGAATAGTAGCAATAGATGTTTTACATTTTTCATCAATAGTTTTAGCTATATCTTTGATT
The DNA here is from genome assembly GCA_051892875.1 of Succinivibrionaceae bacterium. Lineage (GTDB taxonomy): Bacteria > Pseudomonadota > Gammaproteobacteria > Enterobacterales > Succinivibrionaceae > JBJFGR01. Next base: position 6,613 of record JBJFGR010000072.1, on the reverse strand, counting down.
TCCTGAATAGTTAATCTATCTTCTAATCTAACCTTTTCATTAGCTTTTGATATAGCTTCTATGATATTATTACGATTGAATTTTACTTCAGAACCATTTCTTTTTCTTATATTCATATAACCTCTTTAAACCTCTTTTTGTATAAACTATTTTTCATTTCACAAACCAATTTAGAATGAAAGTATTTTATTTATAACTTGAACTTTATGAATTTTTGTCAGTCCAAAATATAAAAAAATCACAGAAATATCTGTGATTTTAATATGATATTTTTCCAATAATTAGAAACGTTGTTTCTTGAAATGATCCAACATTAACTTAATGAAGTCATCCTGATTTGGATGTTTACATGTCTTTACATATTCTTCTGCTGCCTTGATTAGAGTATCACGAATATCTTGAGCACTCATGCAACGCTTGCATGCTTGTAGACAGTCATAAACCAAATCTTCCTTAACAACAGCACGAATGAACTTTGTGACCTTTCTAAAGTCTGTTGCAAATCCATCATCATCATCCCAAGAAGCTTCTTCACCATCGTCTTCTACTTCTTCTGGATATTTTGCTGCACCAGATGCAACCAATTTGTCTTCGATTTCTGGTGTATAAGTCCATTCTTCTTTCATCAACTTATATCCTGCATCTCTCAATACTTTCTTTGCTTCTAATAAATTCATTGAATTCTCCTTTTATACATATAATTAAAAGTTTCTACTTTATTTATATAATATAAAAAAGAATATGGATTTAACTCCATATTCTTGTAAGAAAATTCCTGAACTGCTTTTTCAGCTTATTCAATAGAATATTCATTAGGTTTGGCTTTTGCAGCAACTGGGATAGTAATAGTCATTAAACCATTTTCTACCTTTGCCTTCATGCCATCCAAGTCCAAATCACTAGAAATTGTCCAAGAAGCCTTCTTAAAGAACTTAATGCGATGATCCTTGTAATTTGTTTCTGGAATATCCTTTGTCTTATTAACATTCTTGTTTTCTACGACCAAGCGCAATTTGCCATCGACAACTTCAGATGTTAACTTCAAGTCGTCCTTTGTCAATCCAACAACAGCGATTTCGATAGTCCAAGAGCCATCATCATTGCGTATAATGTTCTGTGGAATACCAAATTCCATCTGTGCAAGACCAAATGCCTTGTTTACTGTATCAACAAAATTGTTAATTTCTGCGGAAAAATCACTCATAATTTAATTATCCTTTGAGACCAATAATGTATCTCTGCTTCAGGTTTATAGACTTGTTTTCAGTTCGTAAAACAAGGTGAACATGGAAGCTCTCATGTTCACTTTATTTATATCTTTTTCTTTTTAGAAATTTTACTTGATCACGTCGTAGCGTGGTGCGTTCAAAGTTTCCTTCAAGATTTCGTATGGGTCTAACTTGTTAGACATAACCATCTTTGCAGTGTTTACAGAGAAACCTGAGACAAGTGCTACACCAGCTTCGTTTTCCTTAACTGGAATAGTATCAGTTCTGCCACAGATATTCCAGAATACACACTTTGGCAATACATATCCTGCTCTCTTCCACTTTGCGGCAATGTTTTCAAACAAAGACTTCTGTTCAGACTTGTTCATTGCACTGGACCACCAACCATTACCTCTAGTTGAATTAGAACATGCACAAGAATCAAATTCCATATCGGACAAAATCAAAACAGTAGGAATATCCTTCTGAGCGATATGACCGTTCTTTGCGGCTTCAAGCAACAAATCGAATACAGCTTCTACGTTAGTATTAGCACATTCAGATTCACGCCATGCCAACCGGATCTTATCCTTCAAGTCCTTCAATCCACCCAAATTTACGAACTTTGGCTTCATGGAGAAGGTAATGAACTTGTCCTTGTATGGACCTGCTGGCAAACGTTCTGCAAAGTAAATTGCAAGAGCTGTTGCAACATCCAATGCGGAAACATTTGAACCACCAACACAAGAGCCCATAGAACCAGAACCATCGCGAACAACGATTACTGGCTTATCGCCTACTGTGTTTGGAAGAGCCTTCCACATCTGTTCAAGAGCTACATCCTTATTGTACCGGTTCTGAGAACGGTACTTATAAAGGATTTCATGTGGGAAGTTTACAGCAGAGTTAATCTTTGCTTCACTCTTTTCCAACTTGCTCAAAAATTCACGACGACGTGCTTCGTCATGCCTCAAGAATGCATCCTTATAATTCAAGTTTGCCTTAGAAGGAACCTTCTGATAGTCAATCTTGTCCCAATCACCAGAACACATCTTGATTTCAGTCACGTCAATCTTAGAACGCAACTTAGACAACATCTTACGATACTGCTTATCATTTACACCCAATGCTGCGATGAAACGACGAGCCAATGCCTTAGTCTGTTCAGATGAAGTATTGATAGAAGGCATCCACTTTGCAAGCAAAGATACGGACTGGCCGGAAGCACAAGCCTTCATATCAACAGACAACTGATTCTTGACAAAGTCAATCATATCAGATTCTGCATCAGTATCAAACAAAACAAACAAAGAATCAAATCGGTTAAATTCACTGACATACTTAATCAAGTCCTTACGAGACTGCAAAATATACTTGATTAAAATACGGAACAATCTACGTTCACCCAATCCGTCACGAATATCACCGACGTAGAATGCCCACTTCAATGCCAAAACTGGGTCTTCAGCAAGAGCCTTAATAAAATCACCCAAAATTTCGGATTCAGAGCGGTTTCTATATGAAGAAACCTTAAAATTCATATCCAATAGTGCCTTACCAGTAGTCTGATAACCAACTGCACCATTTTCAGTAATGGACTTTGCGTTGTCCAAAATCTTCTTAACTTCAGCGAATAAATCTGCTGCCATTATTTTCACTCTATATAACTAGATTCTTTTTTATGTTGTTGTTAAAATCTAAAACAAGATACAATATTATTATTGAGCAAATAATGCGGTAAATTGCTGTATGTATCTTAAATTGCTTCATTGATTTTTTACAGAGCTAAATGTAATTAATTAAATCATCTTTGTCAACCCTGCAAAATACATTTTATCCAAAAATTCTTATCTACTTTGAGAAATGTTGACTGTATAGTCATCGCGGTCATAAATCATAGTGCCCGCTGGAGTACTTACAACAAGCTCATCGTAATAAATCTTATAATCTGGATTTACAAACGTATCACAAGTATTCGTTTCCTTATTACAAACAACTAACTTTGTCTGTACTTGTGGAAGGACAATATATGTTTGTGTCCTTGGACGGACATATTCAATATATCCATTTGGTGTGACAACTGTATAAGCTGACACATACCTTGGTGTAGGTGGCGGAGGAACATGCTTGTGATGAGACGGATGAGCAAATGCAACTCCAACCATCAATGCGAATACGAATAAAATCTTTTTCATTTAGTCCTTCTTTGCGACAAATTCTTGGTCGCCTTTAATAGCAATAAGTTTAATATCTTCTTCTTTGCGCTTCTTTCTAATTTTAGTACAATTCTTAATTGTCTTATTTAGAAGCTTATCAATTTTATGCACTTTCCACTTCCAAAACCAAGTCTGATTTAAAAGTCTATCATACCAATTTTTAGATTCTCCACGGTAATGATAGAAGTATTCTTTAACTTTAAAATGACCTGTTTCATCATAATGCCATTTTTTAGGAAACCAAAGTTCGACTGGACGTCCTTCATAATTAAATGTATAACCAAAGAATTCGTCTTTACACAAATCATCATTTATAGTGTATACGTATTTCAAGTAACTCAGTTTATGCAGAATTAAGCCATACTTATCTGCAAGCAATTTCAAATCATATACTTTATCGACAAAATCCATATTAACCCTTTCGTGTATCTTCCACGGAAATTTCTGCTAATTCTGCCTTAATTTCATTTGTAGTCTTAACATTCTGATATGTACAATATCCAAAAAATCCAGCCCACAGAACATTGGTCACAAATATGGGCGAAAATGTACAAGTAAAAACAGCAAGAATTACAAGCAAAGCATTCAATACAAGTAGAACACCTTGAATAATACGAAGCCACTTAGGCCACATATATCTGTCTTGATATTCTGTTGGAATTTTCATTTAGACATCCATCATAGTTGCAATCTTTTTGTAGATTTATAGGACATCAAAAATATTGGGCCGATGAGTCTTAAATTTAGGAATTTGTACAATATCACGCTTAAACTTACCAGCTTGTGCGCCCTTTCTTAAAATTTCAACTTCTTCTGGTGTAAAATCATGTTTTTCACCTCTAATAAGTTTATCAAATCGAGCATAAGTCCATCCTTTAATACCAGTTTGTTTTGCAATCTTTTCTTCATCCGATAATGGTTGCAATCCATCAATTGGTGTTTTATGCAACAAATTATAAGGCAAACCTAAATCTTCACCTACTTCAATAACTTCAGATACTGTCATATCTTGAATTGGTGCAAAACTTCCAGCATTATCACCAAATAATGTTGCATATCCACCTGGAGCATAATCTTCACTCAAATTACAAGTATTTGCAACAAATCCACCAACAGTCTGAGCAACTGCATACAAAGTGCTCATACGAAGACGAGCAGGAAGATTAGTCTTAGTATCATAACTAAGCTCTACACCCAAGTTAATTGCATTACAAAGGTCATTGAATGCATTTCCAATATTGACTGTAGTGCTCTTGATTCCAAGAAAATCAATAAGCTTCTGACTGTCTCCAATATCCTTTTGAATACCGCATGGCATCATTACACCAATTACATTTTCTGGACCAATTGCTTTTGCACAAATTGCAGCGACTACAGAACTATCCTTTCCACCAGAAATTCCAATAACTACCTTTGTCTGATGATTCTTTTCAAGAATAGACTTCGTCCAGTTAACACAATTACGAGTCAGAGTCTTCATTTTTTCTTCCTTTGTTATTAAATTACTTCGATTTCCTGTGCACGAAGAACAGCAAGAGCATGTTCCTTTGCTTCCTTTGTCACACCTTCAGTGAGCTTAGCGATGACCTTAATAGGCTTATCAGGGAACATTGCACGGAGAATTACAGCATTGGCAAGTACACAAATTTCAGTGCAAAAACCAATCAAAACAATTTCTTCAGCCTGTGCGATAATACGCTGAAGACCTTCGTTGTTCCAATCCATATATCCAAACGTAGGCTTATCAATTACACCCTGAACCTTTGCACCAGCAGCGTTTGCGACATCCTGTCGAACCATCCAACCCTCGGTGCCATGAATACAATGCTTCAAGCCCTTATCTGCAGGAAGATACTTACCTTCCAAAGAATTTTCATAAATTCCATCAACGTGAGTGTCACGAGTGAATACAACTGGACCCTGCCAATTTTTGATATATTCAACAATATCAGGAATAATTGCTTCAGCGTCCTTGTTTGCGAGTGCGCCTGTAATAAAATCAGGCTGAATATCAATACCAATTAGTGTCTTCATATTTGTTTTTCCTTTTTTTGATGTAAATTTATTAAAAATTATGTATTTTGTCAACCCTTTAGAATGTAAAATTTTCTAAATGATCCAAGATTTTTAATTTTTGTATGAAAGCAATTTATTCAAAATCCTTGTTAGAGTGCTTCTGCTTTCTCGTATACTTCTTCTTATTCGGAATGGAGCGGGTGCGAAGCGTCATGCCGTTATTTGTACCAGCAATTCGTTCATTACGCATACATTCATTTTCCTTAGCAAAGTCTTTAATAGCAGAGTCTTTGATATTTTTCTTATTCTTAGCCATAATTCTTAATCTCTTTTATTTTAACAAGTAAAATATAAGTAATTATGGACCTTTTGGAAACCCCTATTTTTGTAAAATATTGTTTACAAAACCAGGCCGCCAAAGAGCGCTCCAGGGCTTTTTTATATGGGCCTAAGAACTAAATCGTCTCCTGGGCGAAAAATGTCCCAAAATAGCCAGTTTTCATCAAGAAATAGATTTAATTTGGGCTTCCTTGAGTGCTTTTTTCATGTTCTGTAAATAATTGTTTACAAATGGGAGGATAGTGTCAAGATTTGTCACTTCCTTAATATATTCCTTTTCTTTCAAAACTGGAATGATTTTTTCACCAAATACCCTACCAAGCATTCTATTATTTTCCATTACATTTTTGTCAGGATGTGGATATGCATAATAAACTATAACATCTGCTTCACCAATCAAATTATATTCAAATCCGCCTTCATATCCATGCCCAAGAGCAGGACCTTCAACCCAATTACCATTTTCATCTTGATGTTCGTAAGAACCAGTAAATGGAACCAGTAAATGGATTAAAGAAAATATCTTCGCCAACATGTCGATTGGGCTTTACAAATTTGAGCTCTTCAACTGCACTAAGAGGCTTTCCCTTCTTATTTGCAATCAACTTATTTACTGTTTCAAGTGACTCTACTGCATCAACAGGATGGTCCTTTTCAAACTTTTTCTTGAGTTCCAAATCTTCAGAATGTGCTTCATTCATCTGAATACGATAAACAGCATTTTCATAATCATACTGGTCATCTGACTTGTCTCCAAAAATCCAGTTCATTAATGAATTTACTTTAATAATAAGTGACAATTTCATAACAACCATCACGATAAGTTAACTTATA
>JBJFGR010000071.1:0-12632 GCA_051892875.1 Succinivibrionaceae bacterium | reverse complement strand
TAATTTACTCAGCTTTTACATGTTTAAATCCAAGCACTTTCGCTTCTTTTACTGTAATTGTATCACCATCTTTATATAACTTCTTTTGTCCTTCTTCGTTAACTTCTCCACTCTTAAATGTCGAAGCAGGAAGAGGATTTCCAGGATGGAATATATACATACAATCTCCAATTCCATCTTCTGGGCCCACGATTAGAATCGTATAACCAACTCTTTCACGCTGATCAGTCTTCATACAAAGCGATAAGAAACCAGTATTCTTAAAATCTCTAAAATGACAAACTGTATCATCAGTAAATCGGTTAATATCCAACATACCATGATAACCAGGAATATCTTCAGTCAAAAATGCTTTACATCCAGGAGACAATATATTTTCAATATCAATCCATGGAGTCCAATTTGCAGTCATCAATCGATTTTCCATTTCATCAACAGTTTCACATTCTGTTGTAGAACCAATGCCATTCTTCAATCTCTGTTGAAGACATTTCTTAAAATAATCTGGCATGTTCTTCTTTGTATTCTGAATACAACTTCTTACATACTTGTTAATCATAATTTACCATTGAAATATAACATCATCTTCATTAATTTTTTTGATTTCTTTATTTTCAATCATTTCACAGACTTTCTTATAATTCTCATTAAACTTCTGTATACTTGGTAATTCACCAAAATCATCTATCAATGAAGCATTCTTAAATGGAATCATCTTAATCTGCACATTCTTCTTATATTCATTGAATGTAGTTAAAGCTGTCTGTAAAAATTCAATTGACTTATCAATTACTACACTGGCAATTTCTACATAACAATCTGCAGTCAACATCTTAATTCCAGCCTTAGATTCCAACTTATCACTTTCACTTTCAAATTCAAAAGTAATCTTTGTAAAGTCTATTTTAAGTGGATCACAAGTCTCATAATAACGCTGTTGCTTATTAGGCTGAATTCCATAGACTTCCAATTCCTTAGTTGTCAAATTAGCATGAATAAAATAATTTGCTCTACAACCAAATCTATCCTTATTGATTTCATTCAAAATAACTTCATAAGGAGATGCATCAAACTGAATTGTAATTGCATCATTAGTCAAAAATTCAGCTTTATTCTTATCTAAGCCTGATGCATATTTCTTACTCAGACGTTCAACAACGTCAATCATCTTTAACTTAATTTCAGTTTCTTTCTTAAGGTCCGCAAATCTATTTTTATCTACGTCCTTTACTCTATCAGCGATTTTTGAAAAATCAAGCATCATTTTTTGTTTCCTTAAAAGAAACAGTTTTTATCTTCATATCTTTATAATACTTCTTAAATGCCTTTACTGCTGTATCAATCAAATTATGTAATTGGTCAATTTGCATACACAAAAAAATAAAAGTTTTTTCTAACCCTTCAGGAGTGCAATCACTTTCCATATATTTAACTTCAAAAGTAGAAAATTTAATATTGGCTAAATTAAAATTATATTTATCTCTCCATTCTACAAAATCAGATTCAGAAATGAATTTATACTTTATAGAAGATAATTCTGTATCTACTTCACCTATTCTGTTTTTAATTACATTAATTTCAATCAAATAAGTTGGTAAACATACATTTATTTTATCATAAGTAAATAAACTACTAGATTTTGTTTTCAATTTAAAACTATAATCTGGTGCACATTCAACATAAACAGCTTCTTTTTCAGTATTATCAAAATACTTCTTGATAAGTAAATCTGTTAAATCAAGCGCAAACTTTTCTCGCTTATTACGTTCCTTTAAAATATCATATTGACTACTCATCCTATTGTTTCCTTACCAATAATCATTTCAATTTCTTTGCGCTTTATTCCATTCCTTACTTTCTTACAATAATCAGCAAGAAATTCTGGAGTCAACAAAGTCACATTGATTTTCATATATTCACTTACGCCAATTCTATCAAGCGGGTCTTCCTTATCTGGATCAATATAAAATTTAGTTCCAAGGTCAGCATAAACTGTTCTTAATTCAATAAGATATGATTTATTATATTTTTCCAAACATGGCAATGTAAAATATGTTCCAGATCTATCACTACAATCAATAAAACCAGCTTCCAAAATCATCTTTTTGATTTCTTTCTTAGGAGGTTTCTTAATCAAAGTAAATTTTTCCATATTAACTCCATGTTGGAACACTCAAACCAACTGTCTTGATTTGTGCAAGTTTAAAAAGACGAATAATTCTATGTGCATACCTTGTAAAAAATGTTTCATCAATACAATTGTATTTAACCAAAAACATATCTGAAACAATACTTTCATCTATAGACAAATTACATTGATTTGTCTTTGGAACTTGTCTAACAGCAAAAATTACTTTCTTATTAGCCAATACTTCTCCATTCTGACCAATTCTCAAAATTGGAAGCGTATGACTAATTTGTGGAAGCATATAATAACATTCCTGACTATTAAATTCAAAGCCAGCATTTTCTGCCATCTTTATAACATCTTCACGTTTCCTTTCTTCAATAAATTCCAAGTCAGGTTCTTTTCCACGAAAATCAAGAATGTTTACTTGAGTAAATCCAAGATCAAGTTCGAAATCTTTATTAACATCTTTAAATAAATTATCCATTTTCATTTTCTACTTCCACGTTTAAACTTAAAAGTGATATATCAAGCTCTTTCTTAAATCTATTCAATCTCTTTGCATAACCACAAAGAAAATCTTCGTCAACTGCCTTAAATTCTATTTTTTCATCTGAATACCAACTTATATCCCATTCATTATGCTTCCATCCATCACTTTCTCGTGCAATAGTCACTTGTCCATAATTTGGATGCTTCTTATCAGTAATTACATTTGGGTATACCTGAAAATCACGAGCAATGTAAATATACTTTGTCCCAATTGAAATTGGTGGTCTATAACCTAATAATGCTGGAACTGTCCAATAAACATCTTTACTATAAGAATAATACGTTGCTCTAACAAAGCCACAATCTTCCAATAGCTTTATCATTTCTTTCTTTGTCTTCCTTTGTATATTATCAAACAAAGAAAATTTACAATACTCACCAACTTTTAAATCTAACATACCTTATACTCCGACATAAACTTTCAATTCTTTATCTTTTTTCGTCTTGCTTTGCGCGCCATTTCTTCCAATGCATGCTCATCTTCCAAATCAGCATTCAACGAAACAATCGCCAAATCCTTTTCCTTCATTTTCCGAATAAACCAATCTCGATATTCAACAAAAAATTCTTCCTTAAAATCAAGATTGTTAACATACGATGTGCCTTTTACAGTCCAACCATTAAAAACTCCATGAGGAATCTCTTTGTCAATATTTTTAACAACTTGGAAATTAAACTTTGTTGCATAACAAAAATGGTCATTATAAACATCAATCAATACTTGATTTACAAAGCCTCCATATAATGGCATTATACTACATTTATAATGATTATCTGAACCACCATATTCCCAACATGTATATCCAATCGCTTCTAACTTCTTAGCAATTTCTTTGGCACTAGGTCCTTTACGGCGAGGATATTCTTTCAAAAATTCTATTTCGTTTTTTCCAATTTTTAATTGCATACAAATTTAAGCAGAAATTTCTCTCTGCTTTTGTTTAAGTTTTACGAAACTGCTGGCTGATTGTTAATGTTCATAAACATACATGCCAAATCTTCTGTATTAGAAATATCCCGACAAACAATACGCTTATGGTCATCAAAAACATAGAATGCCGCATCATCCATGGAAGCCATCAAAGTGTCATAATGCTTAACTGTATACTTTCGACCATTGTCAATAGTAATCTTGAAAGACAGCTTTCCTTCTTTCTGTGCCTTATTCCATTTATCATTGATATAAGCCAATGCTTCTTGCATGTTTTTCATAATGAACCTTCCTTTTATTTTACTATTATAATATACCTATTTTCTTTTCATCTGTCAACCCTTATTTTTGTAAAACTTTTTTTACATTACCATTAAAAAAGCGCCCCGATTTCTTCGGAAGCGCTTTGAATTCAAATGTTATGTAAATTTTATTTTACAATATATCCATTTTTCTCTAGAACCTTTTTCGCTTCCTTTATCAAGTGTCTGTGTGTCTGACGGAATCCTTCATTAAAGTATTCTGATAGACAATCAGAAATTGTACCATTACTATTTTCCAATTCCCATAGCGAATTAACATCCATATCTAGGACGTCAGCACAAAAATCAATACAGTCATCTACTGAGACTGGTGCATCAAACTTCTTTACATGCATAATGTATTCTTGAATTGCATTGTCAATTTCTGAAAATATTCCTTCGTTTAACTTCATATTATTACCTCAAATTTAATTGTTTAAATCAATCATTAAATTCATTATCAACTAATCACCCCAATAATTAGTTCTATAATATGGATTTGCTTTGAATTCAGGTGGTTCACCTTCTGGTACATCCTTTTCCTTATAATCCAACCCCATTTCTTCTATAATTTCAGTTGGATATAATGCATAACATTGTTGTTCTACATCTGTATATTTTACTTCTGTCCATGCCCATTTTTTGAACTGTTCCAAATCCTTTTCACCTTCTTCCTTACTATTATATCCCTTTTGTACTATTACTGGAGCATAACCACTACCTGGTGCATCAAACCAATTTATAATACACCAATCATGACAATTAGATTCATATTCCTTCATTGTCATATCTTCATCTTCTAAGATTTTCAAATACTTCTTATTTAACTTATCCATCATTTGTTTTTGAAGACTATTATACTTCTGTATTATTTCTTTATTTTTAATTTTATTCTTTTCGTATGCATCTCTTCTTTCTGAAGCAGTTGCTAATCTAGTAGTTCCTGGTTTCTTTCCAGGTACTCTCATTTTATTATAATCACCCCAATTAGTAGAATGTGCTCGCAATTCTCTTGACTTTCTATTTGACAATCTCTTATATTCTGGGTCATCAATTACTTTTCTACGTGCCGCAGCGTTTGGATCTTGTCTATTTTTCATAGCAGAATCATATTCATCTTTTGTATATTCTACTAAATAACCATGTTCTTCTAATTCTTTTACAGCTTCATTTAAATTCATAATATCTCCTATACTATATTTATAACAGTTTCTGAAAGAAAAATCAACTGTCTTTAGCAGTTGATTGCTTTATATATATATATAATCATCCAATTCCTTCTGTGCAATCTCATGATTCCGGCTTTTAAGCCGGAGTTAGTTCACTCTATATGCATCTTTATACTTCTTTAACATTCTATCATGTAATTCCTTACCAAATCTTTGTCCAGTAATTCCTTCTTTCTGAATTTCCTGGCTGACCTGTTTTTGTAATGGCATTACATTATCAATCAACTCTTCAATCTTTTCTAACTTATTATCTGGAACTTCTACACCATATAAATTAGCAATCTCTAATAATCTTATAAAATTTTTATCATGACAGACTTTAACTGTAGTGACCAAATCTTCTTCAAAATTACGCAATATATCTATGCCTTGTTCTACATACTTTGCACATTTCAATGTATCAACATCCAATTTCATTTTATACATTGTCTTTTCTATATCATCTGAATTCAATAGCAATAAAACCATACTTGTCATTGGATCTTTAGCTAATTCAGGATAAATAGAATGATTAACTCTATATGTAGCGGCTCTATTTAATGCATCCCAATTGATATATTGATTATCAATATTATCACATGCACCAGTTTCTACTAAAATCTTAATTACATAAGCAAATTGTTTAATACCATATTCTGCTGTCTTCTTTAATTCAGCACTAATACGTTCCATTGCCAATCCAGTAATTTTAGATTTCAAATCATATATAGACTTATATGTAGCATCATCAATCTTCATATCAAATCTATCTGCAAATCGAATAGCTCTAATAATTCTCAATGCATCTTCATTAAATCTTGCATTAGAATCACCTACTGTTCTTAAAATCTTATTGTCTAAATCTTGTTCTCCACCATAATAGTCAATTAAATTACCTTCTGCATCAATTCCCATTGCATTAATAGTAAAATCTCTTCTTGCTGTATCATCTTTAAATGACTTTGTAAATTTAACACTATCTGGGTGCCTTCCATCAGAATAATCTCCATCTACTCTAAACTGAGTGACTTCAAATGCTATTCCTTTATGAATGACCAATATAGTTCCATGTGCTTCACCATTATTTGATGTGCATTTGAAATTATCATATAGCTCATCTATTGGCATATTTGTAGCTATATCAACATCATGGATATTAGGTTCTCCTTTTTGACCATTCTTATACCATAAAACAATATCTCTTACACATCCACCTACTATATAAGCTTCATATCCAAAATTATTGATCTGCTTACACAAATCAACACCTTTTAAGACTTCATCATCAAATTTAGACCATTCTATTTTCATTGTCTTTAAAAATCCTTAATTATATTTAAATGACTGATGTTTCTAAGAAACATCCAATTGTCTAAAAGACAAGTATTTTAGACAATTGATTTATTTTATTTTATTTAATTATTATAAGAATCTAATATATTATTTTTTCATGATATGGTAGCAGGACATAATAAGCCTATCCAGACTTACTATGATATTACCATTTCATTGACTGGAATTGCAGTATCATTAACAAGGTGATTTACACTTATGCTTAACGGGATGGTCATCCTGTACTCCGACTATATCATAAGAAACACATGACGGCATATTGAAGAGTCGTTAATTCTTCATCATTGGAATCATTCTTATTTCAGCTTTACCTTCACTGGAATGGCCTAATCTTATCCGACAACATCATTGGGTTGAGCTCCGAGCCAGAAATAGGACTTTAATGTCGAAATAAAATATAAAAAAAGAATATCAATTGATATTCTTAATTATGTAAATTATTCCAAATTTTTTAGATGATATGCCCTTCGTAATCTATTTTATATGTTGTTTTATGACCTTCTCCATCCCAAACTTCCAATGTAGTTGGAGTACGATCTTCCACAACTTCTTTAGGTTTCTTTTCTTTTTTAACTTTTGGTTCTTTTTTAGTTTCTTTCTTTTTAGAATCTTTTTTAGAATCTTTCTTAGTCTTAGTCACAGTCTTCTTCATGGCAAATCCTTTCTATCTTTTCTTTTTTGAAACGCATCTTAGCTTGTTTGAATTTATATGCATAATTATTAACAATAGAAATACAATCATTTTCTACTACTTTTCCATAAGGAATCTTGACTGAATTTTTTTTATCTTTCTCAGTAAGAAAATAACATCCGTGATCATCAAAACGTTCAACATATCTAATAGGCTTATAAAGCTTATCATTTTCAAGATAAGCAATTTCATACAAGTTAATAGTGCCATTATTATCAACAATTGGATAGCAAATCATATCTTTGTACCATCCTTGGTACTCAATCGTTTTAATTTCCATTCCAAGTTTTTTGAAATAGTCACGTATTCCTTGTCTGTCATGCGTCTTAATCATCTATAGTTTCCTTACAAATGTTCTTAATCAAGTTTTCTTTATAAAGTTTCTTAGCCCATTTAATTCTGTTAATATAAAATTTGGTAAACTTTTCCAAATCCTTTTCTCTTACAGTGTCGACTGTTTTATTTAAATATAAGCAATCATCACAAGATTCTTTAAATACAGCTGCATGACCATTAAAAGTCACTTGACGATTGTATATCTTTAATTTGTTTTCTTGAATTTCAGCGACTTCATACATAAACGTATTCGCTTCATCTTGAATGTAAATAGTCCAATTATTACAAAGCAGATTATTACCACTTCCAGTTCCATGATTATAGAACTTGAATGTTAAACCTCTTTTATTTTCTTTAAGCCAATTAACAATTCCATCCGCTGTATTTGTAAGTATAAACTATCCTAGGTTAATGTTCATTCTTTCAAGTGCCTTCTTAATAATTGGTCTCATCTTTGGATAGAAATATGTAATATCATCAACCAATTCAAAACCATTTATTTCAGGCACTTGTCTTCCATTTATATTAAAGTAAGAAGTGCATTTCATCTTGGACTTGTCAATCTTTCCAATCCAAGCATATACATACAAATCCTTATTTTCAAGATACTTGTTCAAACCAATATCTACGATTGCACTTCCATTTGGAATCTTAAATCCTGTTTCTTCAAATAATTCTCTCTTAGCGCAATCAATATAAGTTTCACCTTTTTCAATGTGACCCTTTGGAATATCCCAAAATCCACGAAAGTATTTCTTTCCAGTAGGGTGACAAGCTAAAATTTTATGACTTTCTTCGTCAATTAAAATAAATCCACAACTTAATTCTTTCATAACTTATTTATAGCCTCTCATCTACCCATTCACCATTTGCCTGTGTATAGTGAATTCGTTTAATTCCAAATGATTTAATAATCTTCTGACACATAGGGCATGGGCGAGATTCTTTTGAAACTTCATTGTTTCGGCATACCCACAATTCACACTTATGGATAATCTTACTATGGTGTTTCATAGCACGCATAATTGCCACAGGCTCCGCATGCATTGCCTTCAAATCATTATACTGTTTCGTAAAATCATTGAACAGTTTTGAATTCACACCACTGGAAATAATAACATCATTATATGTCAGAACACAAGCATGTCTACAACGCTTGTATTGATGAGAATTTTCTTTTAATGCCAAATCCTCGCAGTATTCTGTTACATATTGTTCAAATGTGCTTCGTTTCATAATTACTTACAAACTCTTTCTTTACAAAGTGAATGAATTTCAAAATACTTTTTCAGCTTATTCTGCATAGAACATGCAGACAAATAAATTGGATAGCGTTCCTTATCATCCTCTGGAGGAATTCGATAATCACGAGAATAATCTTCAAACAACATATTCCAATGTTGTCCATCAGGATAAATATCATCATACTTTCTAACTACTTGGCCAATAAACTTAAGAGCATCAACAAAATAATCATACTTATCGCCCTTAAGATCGATATAGACATTAGGAAATTTCACTGAAGTTCGTATCCATCTAATTGAAGAAGAAGTCACATCAGACAAATAAAAGCCATTATTTCCATCAAGACCAAACGGAACTTTAACAGTTACTTGTGGCTTCAAACCATATTGTCCAGGATCACGAGACGTTAAATTACAATAAAGTGAACCAGCAAAATTTCCACGTTGTTGATCATTTATCATAGTAATGCTATGATATGCATTTGACGCCTTCAAATCTTCAACAAATTCATTGAAATTCTTTAAATGGTCACTAGCAATAATTCTGTCCATGTTTTTTAGCTGGGACTTATAACTTTCTACAGTGTGCTGATACTCTTCATTAATTTTATCATGCGCAATATTAAAAAACTGTATAGGAGTACAATCCTGACGAATATACATAAAAATTTCCTTTAATTTAACAAGTAAAATATAACAAAAACGAGGGTCTTGGAAACCCTCTTTATTGTAAAAAGAAGTTTACTTTACAGAAACTTCTTTTTCTTTTAGTAAAATTATGTTTACAAAGTTATACAATTGAGTTTTCCAGAGCATGGTGTAAAAGTCATTTCTCCAAAATAGAATTCTTTTTGATAGCAATATAAATCTACTCGAACAAAATCAAATCCTTTTGATAATGTTTTAGCGATTTCTTTCAAACCTTCTAATTGATAGTCCCATGATTTTGGAAGATTTCTCATTTGAGGTTCTGCACCAATATACCAAGAATTGTATTTTCCATGTTCATCCACAAATCCAATATATTCTTCTAAGTTCTTTCCAAGTTTCTTAGTTAATGATATACCTTGGATTTCTCCATTGACACACCAAAATCCCCAATCAAGTGGGTGCGATATGAATTCTCGTTGTGCAATTAATGTTGGCTTTATATTTTCGTATTGTGCTTCATAACCAGTCATATAAGCATAATTCAGAGTAAGCCATTCATTCAACTTTTTCTCTGATTCATTATAGGGCTGATGAAGATTTATGAGCCTATTCCAACCACTTCCATGATTACACTTTACAATTATATTATTTTTAGTTCCTAAGAATGTTCCAGCTTCTGTAATGTTTTCAATTTCATAAGTTGGAAGAACATATCGATTTCCTAAGATCTTTTGTGTTTTATAATAAGCAGATAATTTATCTGCCCAATCTTGACATTTCTTTTGATATTCTTTATTGGAAGCAATCTTTAATTTTTGAGCACAAACATCTTTGACAATATCAGTTCTTGTATTCCATTTAGGAACATTTTTATTTAACCAATCAAAACAATATTGTATTTTATTATTAGAAAAACGGCATGCATTATATTCCGTTTGATGCATACCATTTAACCATTCTTGTTTATATTCTTCTTCTGTCATTACTTTTTATAGAGACGTGTCAAATATTTTAAAGATTTCATTACTTTTTAGTCCTTTTAATTCGTTTGCCATCACCAGTTTTAGTCACAGGAATTGCATCGATATTCATAGTCTGAATAGCATTACATAAAAGCATTATCTTTTCAATTGTTTCTTTCTTTTTCTTAGTTGCTTCTAAACACTGACCTAAATCATGAATACGCATCATATATCGATAACAATCATAATTCTTTAAATCAGCTACATTAAAACCAGAATTCAATTTTTCATTTTCTGGATAAGCACAAGCAAGACAATGATGAGCAACCACATGTTCACGTGGAGTTAAGTAAATCCAGTTCGTTTCAATATCTGGTCCACCCATACTCTGTGGAATAATATGATGCTTATCATAAAGGATGGACTGAGTTCGTCCAGCTGCTTTAGCAATGATTTGATAATATACTTTTAAATAATTCATAGACTATTTATCTGTATTGAGTATAGTCTCTCCAGGAAAATCAACCATCTTTGCGCGCATCTTTTCCAGTGTTTCTTCAGGAACATTATGAATGTTCTGGTGATTTCTATGGATAGCGACTACTTCAAAATCAGCAAGTGCATCATTTACAATCTTAACATAAGTGTTAACATCAGCCAATCCCAAATTAGTATTTGCCACAACTACAACGTCATACGCATCAAGTGCTTTACGAACAGAATTCTGACACCACTTATGTGCCATTCCAATTAACTTAGGATTCCAATTATACTTTCCATTTTTCATGAAAAAGTCATCAGCTTCAAATTTAATTGCGGAGAGACCTGCATCAATAGCATTATCAACAATTTTCTTTCCATAAGTCGACTTGCCAGAACCAGGCACTCCACGCAAAATATAAAGTTTAGACATATAATTTAAAATCCTTTATTTTCATTAAAACCAACGCAGTCCACGAAAAAGATCTTCAAGTTCATCGCGAGAAGAACGAGGACGGATTGGCTGGTCGAATGTTTGAATGAGATTTAAAAGACCCAAAAGATCATTAGCGACACGTTTAACGTCCTTGTCAGAAGGTTCCTGTGCAATCTTAGGTTCATTTGTCTGAGTCTTAGTTGCAGTCTTTTCAGTATACTGCTTCTGTTCTGCGGCCTTCTTAGCCTTAAGTTCCGCAATCTTACTACGAAGGAAAGCCTGCCAATCTTCACGAGAATGAGTTGGAATTTCCTTACGAACTTCGGTCTGATTAGAGCGAGACTGACGCTTTGCAAGCTGTTCCTTTGCATTGAGGAAGATAGTCTTACATACAAGTTCACTTTTGCGAATCTTGTCCTTCAGTTCGACCAACTTTTCACGAGCAGACTGAATAGTGCGAATATCTTCATTGATTTCGCGGACTTCCTTCTTACCAATGTGATTTGGAAGTTTTGCTTCAATTGACTCGCGAGCAACGTCAAGGACTTCCTTAATCTGTGAAATTTCAAGTCGATACTGTTTCATTGCACGCTGGTGTGCCTTAACAGTCATTACATTATCTGCACCAATTACAGATACAACATCCTTAAGGGTGAGCTTTTCCATATTTCTTTTTCCTTTTTATTTAAGTTTCTATCTTAATTATACCTTTTTATTTTACTTTTGTCAACCCTATTTTATGTAAAAAGAAGTTTACACTTCTTTTCCTATTAGTAAAAAGATGTTTACAAAGGGCCTAAAATTATGTAAAATTATGTTTACATTCCTTCCCCCGAGGAAAATTTAGCGCATCAGAAGCGCTCTCTGGGGCATTTTTGGCCTTGGGGATATAAGTATATGGCCAAATATAAAAGAGCGCCTCCAAGACGCTCTATTTTAATTGTATTTAGTATTATGTTTTTCTTCCTCAATCCATTCTTTTCTGAATTTGTCGGCTCTTTCACGTATCCATTTTTTTACATATTCTTCACCAGGATCTCTCCCAATACGCTCACCTTCTAACCATTTATCTACTTCTATCTTTTTAATTTGAGCATCCATAAATTCTTTATGCTCTTCATTAGTCATTTCTGGCATAACAATTTTCCCTCCTTAAAAAGAATAAAAGTTATAAAGCAGAATTACTCTATATCATTTATTGTTATGATTTGTTCTGATAACTTTTTATCGTCATCATATACCATTTCATAAGAATGACATTTCAAATTATATTCTTCCAAAATCTGCTGAACTTCAGACAATGGCTTAAACATCATTTCTTCTGTCAATTCTTGTGGAATTTCACGACTTGAATTATT
>JBJFGR010000070.1:0-12821 GCA_051892875.1 Succinivibrionaceae bacterium | reverse complement strand
ATTGTATATGCCATAGATCACCTCGTTTGGTGTCCAGGATTATGTCCGCATCCCCACTCACTCTTGAATTTAGGTAAATCAATGTATGCAGTGATAATATCTGTATTATCATTGTATACAGCAAAATCGCTGAATCGTTTACCGTTTTGCTCAATGTCACCCAAAAATGGATTAAGCCAAGTAATAATTTTTACTCCGGTGGTTTTGTAGTTTTGTGCTAGCTGTTTTAGTGATGAAACTGTATCAGTACAACCTTCACCACCAACAATAACGTAATGTATATAAACTTCGTGGCCCATTTCTTTTAGCATAGAAAATACTTCATTGTTTAGTAGATAGTTGTTAAAAGGTATGAAATCAGAAGCTCCTGAATCGATAATCATGTGCTGCTTGTCGCACTCGGTTATGTATTCAATTAAAGTATCAAATTTTGAAGGTTAAATTTCATTATCTTCGTTAAGTATGTCAATGTGCTGCACGTTTAAATCTTTAAAGTGAGTAAATGTTGCGTTGTGTGGATCAGTATCAACACAAGCAAGAGAAACACGATTAAGGAGGTATTGAGCGAAAATTGTAGCAATGAATGATTTACCTACACCGCCTTTGCCTTGCATAATTAAATGTATATTCATGGTATTAATCCTATGTTATTAAATTGTCAAATCTTAGAAGAATGTTTCAGATGGAAGTTTTTGAAGGCTTTAATTATAAAATAGACAAGCACTAAGACAAACGTTATAATTTAAGACAAATAGAAAAATAAAATTTCATAAAAGAAGTTTGAGTTCAAATGTAAATTAGCAGGCATGCAATTGAAATTCCAAGAGTAAAAAGTCTATTTAATCAAGCATTGGAAAAATTTTAAATGCTGATATAAATGTAACTATAAATATCTTGAAAATATGTCTAAAAAGAAAAAATAAGTTGTTAGTCTTGTGTAAAAAATAGGAACAATAATTTGGAGTAACATAGACAAATAAGATAAAATAAACAAGTGAAAAAGTATTTTGGGATGATTTAGTATGAGTTTTCACCTTATTCAAAAAGTGATATTAAACTTATCAATTACATTATTTATTTTATGTAGTGTAGCTATTGTAGAATCAAAAGATTTTAATGCATCAGAGAAGTGTTTGAATTCGGTGATTAAAGGTTTATATGATACAGCTTTGCAACAGTGTGAATATGAAACTTATAAAGGAAACGCTCAAGCAGCTGAAATGCTAGGATATATGTATTTAAAAGGCAGAGGAACTTCTAGAGATTGGGTGTTGTCTCGAAAGTTTTTGGAAAAGTCTGTAGATTTAGGAAATAAAACTGCATATAGATATTTAGGTATTATTTATTGGAATGGTTTAGGTGTTCCTAAGAGTTATGAGAAAGCAAGGGAATGTTTTGAACAGTGTATAACGTACGATGTTAATCAAGATTTGTCATGTACGATTCAGTTTGCAAAAGTACTTAGTTATAAATCAAATAGTAAAGATAATTTAAGAGAAGCTTTAACAATTTATAAAAAATTATTTGATTTAGGAGTTTATGATATCGCTTATTATTATGCAGATGTGGCAAAGAAATTATCAATGTATCAAGATGCTTATAAATATGCAGAGTTTTTTTTGGTGTGGGCTAAAAGATATGGAGATTTATCTCAATTAAGAAGAAATTATATTAATGCAGAAAAAATCAGAAATGAAATGAGTGCAATATTAACAGATAATGAAATAAATGAAGGTTTTTTATGGATGAGAATAAAATTATTACAAATAGACTCAACTTCAAATATGTCAACTTTTTACAATAATCTTTATTATTAAATTTTTGTTAATTAAGAAAAAAGGATTATATAAATCTTAATGAGTAGTATTAATGCATTCAATGCTCGTTTATCATTAGCTCCCATGCTTGATTTAACAGATAGACACTTTAGATATATCTGTAGAAAATTGAGTCAAAATATTCTTTTATATACAGAATTAGTAACCACTGGTGCGATTATTTATGGTAAAAGTGATTACTTATTTTATAATGATATTGAAAAGCCTGTTGTTTTACAATTAGGTGGATCCAATCCTCAGGAACTAGCGATTTGTGCTAAAAAAGGGGAAGAAAGAGAGTATTCTGAGATTGATTTAAATGTGGGTTGTCCTTCTGATAGAGTTCAAAATGGTTTCTTTGGCGCGATACTTATGAAAAACGTATCCTTAGTAGCCGATTGTGTAAAAGCTATGAAAGATGCTGTATCAATTCCAATAACTGTAAAAACAAGATTAGGTGTTGATGAATTTGATTCTTATGAATTTATTTATAATTTTTTAGAACAATTGATAAAAGCAAATGTAGATGGTGTGACATTACATGCTAGAAAAGCTATTTTAACAGGAATGTCCCCAAGAGATAATAGAGATAAAATTCCACTTAATTATGAAAGAGTTTATCAATTAAAAAAAGACTTTAAAGATCTACATATTACAATTAATGGAAATATTAACACCATAGAAGAAGCCAAAGAACATTTAAAATATGTCGATGGAGTTATGATGGGGCGTTCTATTTATCAAAATCCTTTTATATTACAAAATGCTGATCTTGAAATTTATGAAGAACCACAAGAAAATATTTTAAGCCGAAAAGAGTTTGTTAGGTCTTTATATCCTTATATTGAAGAACATATAGCAAAAGGTGGATATTTAAAACATATTTCTAGACATTTATTAGGGATGTTTACGGGATGTCCTAATGCAAGATTGTATCGTCAATATATTTCAAAAAATCATTATAAGGAAGACGCGACTATAGAAGTTTTAGAAGAAGCTATGCGTTTAATGGAATTTGAAAATGAAAAATCCTCGGGATTATAATATTACCCGAGAATTTATTTTTAATTAATTTGCTACGGGCAATTTTTTAAATAAAGAATCTAATAGACTGTTAACTAATCTGTTTTTAGCAGTTGGAGTTATAATTGGTTTATCAGAAGATGCACTTACTACACCGCTCCAAATAACTTTATTAGATCTTAATTCTTTGATTGAAACGTTAATAGCCGCATCAGAACCTTTTGTAGTACTACCAGTAGTAACACCTAGAGTGTCAAACATTGCATCTGTTGCTTTACTGTTAGTTGTTGCTGCTGTTAAACCATAAGTAATTTCAAGGCTAGCACTTTTATCAATTTTAGTAAGACCTAAGTTAGCTAGTTTTATATTGATATTATTTTCTACAATTTTTTCAAATTCACTTAATTTATCACCTGCTTCTTTATCAGATGTAAAATTATGGTTATGTAAGGTATATGTAAGTTTTGATCTTTCGTATGGCCATTCTTTTAAAGATTGAGATACGACAGTCAAGTTAATTGTAGGTTCGTTTTGAGCAACTTGGATATCAGGGGAATTTTGTTTTTTTGAATCTTGAGTCGTATTATCTGGAGTGGAATTACATCCAGTTCCTAAGAATAATACAGCTGCTATAATAGCTAATATTTTAAATTTCATTATAGTAGTCCTCTTGTTCTTTAGTTTTGGACTCTAAAGAGATAGTTAATATAATAATAATTGACTGGCCTCCCCAACAGGAATTGAACCTGTAACTAGCCCTTAGGAGGGGCTTATTATATCCATTTTAACTATAGGGAGGTTTTGCTATGCATTGCATTTTAGGATATTTTAAAAAAATAAGCAAGTATTCACTATTCAAGAATAATTAAATCATTAATTTGTATATTTCCATTAGATTCAAGTACAGGTTTTAATAAAGAGGTATTTTTAAACACTTCAATAGCTTCTAATTGAGCTTTAGCTCTTTGGTTGGCTATTCGTTGAGTTCCATCTTGATCAATAAATTCATATTCATGTTCAATAAAAAATCTATTTCCTTGTTTAATACCATTAATATTGCCAAGATTGGTGTATACATATCCTGTATCTTGGTCAATTTTTATAATTTTACCAATAATTTTTTGACAAGCAATAGTTTGTTGAATATCATCATTTGCTTTTTTTAGTATTTCAGTAATTGTTAATCCATATGTTGAGTGCCAAAAAGCAGAACTGTTTACATCATTATGAGTTGAGCTTAAATCCCATTTTGCTGTACTAGTATAGTCTTTATTATAAACAACATCTCCAGAAATAGCGTTCATTGTATAAATACTAATTGAGAAGTTTCGATAAGGATCTTTAAACATTTGAGATAAAATATTGCCATCAGGAGGGGTTATACTAAGATCTCTTATCACACCTAATATAATATATTGAGTATCATATTCTCTACCTAGATGTTTAATAGATGAAGAAATTTTTTCAGAAGATGGTTTTAGGAGGCTAGGGTCTAGGCCTAAGTTTTTTACAAAAAGAGGTCTGATTATTTGTTTACCATCGTTCATTATTGAAGAGAGTTTTTGGGTAACGGAGACATTAATATCATTTAAACCATCAATGCTTTGTTGATACTGATTTGGTCCATAAATAAACAGAACTGGCAAAATAGTTTTTTTATAATTAGCAGCATTGCAAATTTGGTTTGTTGATTCTATAAATACACGAATTTTAACAATAAAAAAGTTATCTTTTTGTTGTTCGGAAACAATATTATATTGGCGCAAATTATTACTAGCGGCAATATTAAAATTATCATTTTTTATTATACCTTCATCAAAATTTTGTTCAGAAGTGATAAAGGCTCCTGATTCTAACATTGCTTGACGCAGTGCTTCGTCAATTGCTTGACTTCTTGCTGTTGAGATATCACCACTTTTTATTTGAGCGGTACCTTCTGTTTCTATCCATTCTGCATTAGCTGTAGATAAACAAATACAAGTGATAACAGAAAGTGTTAATAGTACGTATTTTATCATCTTTGATTCTCCAAAAAGCTCTCGGCATAATCATTGCATTATATATACCATAAACAAATTTGCCAAAATTTTAACATAAGGATTGAGACCTCGGTTAAAACCAAGAGAGAGGGACTGAAAAATGGTAGCTAGATTAAAATTAATAGCAATAACAATAGGTGCTATTATAGGTATAAACGGTTGTAGTAATGTAGGAAAAGATGTGCCACAAGAAGTTTCTAAACCTGAAAAAGTGAGTGTAGTTGATACCCCTTTAGTGACTGAGTACCATGGAGAAAGGGTAAAATTTTATGCTGATAACTTAGTGGACAAGGTTGCTAAATCTATAAATATTGTACAAAATGTTGATAAGGTTGCTATAGCTACACCTGTGGATATTCGTTCCTTAGAAAATACAGATTGGTTAGGTAGAGAATTAGCAGAAGCCTTTGTTGATTCTTTGCATAAAAGAGGTTTTTTAGTTCTTGAATATAAGTTAAAAGGATGGTTAGAGATTACTAAAGATGGTGATTATATTTACAGCAGAAATTGGCAAAAACTTGCCAGTTCTGCAAAAGTGTCAAGAATATTAAGTGGGACAATTAGTCGTAATGATAAAGGAGTAATGGTGTATGCACGTTTAGTGAATATCCAAACTCTTTTAGTAGAAGGAGCTGCTGATATATTTATTCCTTATTCTGAGTTACCTGAATTTTATTCTGTAGGCAGCCAAAATTGTGTAAATGCCTATGGTGTAGAATGCAATGGACAAGAAATTAATTTCTTAAAAAATAAAACCACAAAAAATAAAAGTTCAAAAGTTGTAAAAAATAAATCAAAAGATGTAAAACTTTCAAAAACGGCTATTACAACTAAGAGTTTAGGGAATAAAAATACTGCAAATAGTACAACAAAAACAACTACTAAAAAGGTAGTGACAACAAATAGTCAGTCTCAAAGAAATAAAAATATCGAAAAATCTAATGGATATAAGGCTCAAGAGGTAACACTAGCAACTAATGATAATACAGGCACGTTATTTGCACCTTTGACAGATAAGAAAAGCGAGGTAAGAAAATGTCATGGAAATTGTCAAGATCCTGTTATTTATGGTGAATCCACTCATAAGTATGGTAATTTTATAGTAAGAGATATTGGCAATCAAAGTCAGTATGATAGGCATTAGGAGGAATTTATGAAATTTTTACAATCATTATGTGTAGGGATTGTACTATCATTAGCAGTAGCTTGTGACAGCACATCGAATATATCTAGTAGTGGTTTGGAAAAACCTAATAAGTTTCCAATTTTGAGAGCAACTGGTTATGCAGTAATTTCAAAGCAACCAGGACCAACTGTAGATGAAAAGACTTTGCAAGCCATGCGTGCTTCCAAAATAGATGCTTATAGAGAAATTGCGGAACAAGTTTATGGTCAGCAAATTATTGCAGATACTGAACTTAGAGATACTGTACAGCTTAAGAATAATTTAAAAGCAAGAACTGCTGGTATAGTAAAGGGAGCTAGGGTTATTAGATCTTATCCTGTAAATGATACTTATGTTACTGAAATTGAATTAGATAGCAAGGTTGCATATGATGTATATCGCATGAGAACAGCATTATAGCGACAATATTATAATTAGTAAAAAGAGGGTTGAGGAAATGGCTGAACGAGCATTGATTGATATTTTAAAAGCTCAAGATGATATCTTAAAAGAGTTAATGACTGTAATGGGTGAAGAGTTTTTGTTGTTGAAACATAGAAAAGCTTTAGATTTGACAGAAATAAATCATAAGAAATCCGAACTGTTGTTATCTCTTCAAACGAATGACCAAGCTATAAAATATCATACAGAGAAAGAGAGATTAAATGGTGATTATCGTAAGTTTGTTGAAATTTTAAATGGAAAATTAGAAGATTGTAAAAAAAAGAATGCGATAAATGGTCGTTTAATTGAGTTAAATTTAACGGCTAATAGACGATTAGCAGCATCATTAATGCAAATTAGAGATAGAAATACCATGACATATAATAATAAGGGGTATCAAAATGCTTTACGTGGAAAACATTTTAGTTTTGAAGCTTAGTAAGAAAAAATATTAATTTTATGAATTGTTCATAACAAATGTGACATTGGTAACTACCAATAAAAATGCCAGAAAAAATTCTGGCTTACATAGAGAGGTTTATTATAGGATTAATATTAATTATTTGTTATATATATCAGATAAATCTATTTCTTGTTTTATAATTTCAGACGCCAAAGCATCATAATCTATTTTAAAAGTTCCTTTTTCAATAGCTTTTTTAATATTTGCAACTTTTTTTTCATCAATTCCAGATGAATTTTTAGCCTTCTCTTGAGCTATATTTAATTTTTGTCCAACATCTGATACAGAAACAGCATCTGTACTTTTTTTTATGTCTGTGGCATTTGTGAGCTTATTATTTAGTCTAGCAATTGACTCTTCTTTATTTACATTATTTGTGTTGTTAATGTTATTTTGAGTATTTGTTACATTGTTATTTAATCCATTAATAGCCATTTTGTTACCCTCTCTTCCGTATAAATAATAACTTTCTAGGAATATGTGTTTTCGTTATTATATGTTTAAGTTTTTATTAGTTTTTTCATTTTTACTCTTAGCGACTAAAGAAAAAAAATCTTTAGAAAAAAATGCAAAATTTTATTGAAAATTATTTATATAATTGATTCTAGTGCATATGTGTTGGTGTAAAATATGAGTTTCAGCTGAAAGATAGGAGTTTTAGATGGTGTATAGCGTAAAATTAAGAGATTTAAAGCCATTTTTAATACAAAAGTAGAGTTTTCATTTTCTTTTATGATTAGATCTTTTAAAATATCGCGATATCTAGTTTTTCCTTCTAAAGGCCATCTAGATTTTTCGATAATAGCATTAATTTCGGTTTTTAAACCTACTTATGAATCAGTATTAACTACTTTTTCTCCTTTATAAATACCTACATTAATCGTATCAGCAAAATTGTTAGGAGATTCTAAAATAATATATCTTCCTAATAGGTAAAATAAAAGGATAAGAGTTCAAAATAATGGTTCATAATTCTTTATTTTTACCTACAACTATGCACGGAGAGGCAAACTTGAGTTTATTTATTTTAGTAATATTCTAACTAAATTAACATCTGCAACAACAGCTTTTACAATTTTTCCGCTTTTTAAGTTTTTAACTTTAATCTTTTCATTATAAGAACCATCTTCTAAAGATTCACCAGTGGTTTTTATACTAAAATTTCCATTAGTAGCTTCAATAATTACCTCATCTCCTTTGCAAACAACACATATTTGATTTTTATGAATTGGTTGTCCAGGTTTTAAATCTCTTTTAACTTTTATGCCATCAAGTTTTTCTATATCTTTAAAAGTTGTACCTTTATCTAGTGTTTTATCCTGATACGCAATAGTTAAATTACTTGAGCTAAGTGTGTCTTTTTTTGATACGGGATTTATTACTGTAACGAATGGTGTCTGTATAGTTACTCGCGAAGTTACATAGAATGAATATGGTGTGGTTTCACTTAAACATTCTACTTTTATGGAGTTGTTTTTTCTGATTTTTCCAGATGCTACGGCGTATTTAAGTTCTCCTTCACATATTGGATAATTTCTAGAATAGGGATTAACTATAATCTCTGCTTTTTCATCATCTTCTAATACCAATTGACGATTGATAAAATCTGAAATTTCTTCTAGAATTTGGTTTTTGTATTCGTCATTTTCATCAAATGCAGAAGCCGGTATTGCAAGAGAATATGCAAAAAAAAGAGATATGATAGTTGTAAATATTCGCTTTACAAAGATAAAATTTTGCAAATAAAAAACTCTGAACATTTCAATTTTTTACCTTAATTGTATAAAAAGTGTGTTTTATTTCTTAAATTATAAACAAAAATTATTAAATAAAATTGGTTAGAATTCACAATATAATATAAATAATGGACATACATTTAATGAATGTTCATTCATAATGAAACAAAATGTAACAAAAATATTTAGATAAGATATATCTCACAAAATTAAAAAGTTGCAAATAAAAAATGTTAATAAATTTATAGTTTTTTATTTAGTTACTGTTTTTTAAAAAAAATATGCTTGATAATTTATGTAGCGAGATATGCTTTGTTTCTTTTATTGTACAAAAGTTGTTAAGAAACACAATCAAGTCTAGATTTACTAAAAGAAAAAATATTTTAGTCATTATTAGAGTTATATGTTAATGATTTATTAATTATTGCAAATTTTGATTATTGATGGGAGGTTTTAATGGCAAGTGTTTTAGATTCAGTTAATCAGCTAACAGAGTTGGTTGGTCAGAACCGCTTAGAGTTATTGCTATTTGCCTTACAAGGTAGAAAACAGCGTTACGGAATTAACGTATTTAAAGTAAGAGAAGTTTTGCAATGCCCACATTTAACTAGTATGCCAAAGTTGCATAAATACGTTAGAGGTGTAGCTCATATTCGTGGGCAAACAATATCGGTAATAGATTTAGGTTTGGCAATAGGCGGTAAAATGGTTCATAATTTAGATGAAGCATATGTTATTATTGCCGAATATAATAGATCAGTTCAAGGATTTTTAGTTGCGGGAGTTGAAAGAATTGTAAACCTAGATTGGAGTCGAATTATGCCTCCACCTCAAGGTGTTGGAAAGGTTAATTTTTTGACCGCTGTTACTGAAGTAGATGGCGAATTGGTTGAAATTCTTGATGTGGAAAAAATATTAGACGAAATTTCACCAATAACCACAAATGTTAGTGAGACGATAGCAGAGGGTATAAAAGAAGAAGTTGCAGCTAAGCAAGTTGATATAAATAAACCTCAACCTAAGATAATGGTTGCTGATGATTCTTCTGTTGCTCGTAAACAGGTTGAAAGAGCTATTAAGGCTATTGGTTTAGAAGCTGTTTTGGCTAATAATGGTCGAGATGCTTTTGATAAGTTGAAGGAAATGTCGGCTAAAGGTCCGATTTCTGAACAAATTTCGTTACTGATATCAGATATTGAAATGCCAGAAATGGATGGTTATACCTTAACGGCTAAGATAAGAAACGATCCAGACTTATGTAAAATGCATGTTATACTACACACTTCATTGAGTGGTGTATTTAATCAAGCAATGGTTAAGAAAGTAGGGGCTGATAATTTTATTGCTAAATTTAATCCTGATGATTTAGCAAATGCTGTTCGTTCTGCGATTAATGATATCGATTCATAAAATGTAATTAATATAAAGATTTAGCGTGGTTTTAACAACTACGCTATGTAATAATTAATAATAACATTGTATAATATTACAAAAGTATGATGTTGTAATAGTGAATAAGGTTTTATAAGTGGTTACTAATGGATTATTGAAGGATTCTATTTCTAAGGAAAATTATGAACTGTTTTGTGAGTTTTTACAACGCAAGTGTGGAATAGTATTAGGTGATAATAAACAGTATTTGGTTAGAAGTAGATTATCAGGTCTTATAGCTACATATAATTTTGAAAATCTTAATGATTTGCTTGAAAAAACAGTAAATGGTAATAATAGAGAGCTTCATGCTTGTGTTGTAGATGCAATGACTACAAATGAAACTTTATGGTTTCGTGATAATTATCCTTTTGATTATTTGGTTAATACAATTTATCCCGAATTTTCTTCTAATAGGACTATTCGTATATGGTCTGCTGCAAGTTCTTCAGGCCAAGAGCCGTATTCTATTTCAATGGCAACATTAGAGCAAGAGTCTCGTCCAAAAGGTGTGCCGTCATCGAAAGTCAATATTTTGGCAACAGATATATCCCCTACAATGTTAGATATTTGCCGAAATGGAGTATATGATGGTTTAGCTTTGACAAGAGGATTATCAGAAAAAAGAAAACAGGCTTTTTTTGAATTAGTTAATGGTAAATCCAATATAATGAGAATAAAGAATGAAGTTAGAAAATTAGTAACTTTTAAACAATTTAATTTATTGGATAGTTATGCTTTATTAGGAAGATTCGATGTTATCTTTTGTCGAAATGTTCTTATTTATTTTTCACCTGAAGTTAAACAACAAATTATTTTAAATTTTTATAAAATTTTAAATCCTGGTGGGTATTTGTTCTTGGGTAGTTCTGAGTATTTGCCTGTTGATAAATGCGATTTTGAAATGGTTCGTTGTAATCCAGGAATGGTTTTTAGGAAAAAGAGATAAACTTTTGTAATCTAAGATTGTATTTATGGCATAGTTATTGAATTGTATAAAATATAAAATGAAAATGTCATAAATTTGTCTTAGTTTATCAAGGAGTTTATTATGGGTATTTCAGCTTCTTCAATGTTCGGAGTTCATGAACAAGTATTAAATATAAGATCTCAAAGAGCAGAAGTTTTAGCTGGTAATATTGCTAATGCTGATACACCAGGTTATAAAGCTCGTGAGTTAGATTTTAAATCTGCATTAGAAGTAGCAAGAAATAATATTTCAGTTGGCACGGAATTAGCTACTACTAATTCAAGGCATATAAATTTCGGCAATAATAATCCGCTTTTGAATGCAATAAAGTTTAGACAGTCTGTTCAACCAGATACGGGTGATGGAAATACTGTTGATATAAATACAGAACGTATGGCATATACTCAAAATAGTTTGGAATATCAGACAACATTAGAGTTTTTAAATGGCAAAATAAATGGTTTACGTTCGGTGATAGCTGGTGAATAGTCTTGGAATGTGAGGTATAGAATATGAGTTTATTTAATGTATTAGATATAGCAGGTTCTTCTATGTCGGCACAATCTTTGAGATTAAATACCACTGCATCTAATTTAGCTAATGCTGATAGTATATCCTCAAGTTCTGGTGAAACCTATAAGGCAAAACGGCCAGTTTTTGCCACTTTATATGAAGATGCAATAAATACAAGTTCTGATGGTAGTGTTGCAAAGGTTCAGGTTACAGATATTATTGAATCAAATTTAGATGCTATAAAAGAATATATGCCAAATCATCCGCTAGCTGATAGAGATGGGTATGTATACCGTCCAAATGTAAATCCAGTGGAAGAAATGGCTGATATGGTAAGTGCAAGTAGATCTTATCAAACAAGTGTTCAAATAGCTGATAGTGCAAAGCAGATGCTATTACAAACATTAAAATTGGGTAAGAGCTAATAGGAGGGGTAGATTATGTCTATATACACAGATCTTGGATTAAGTAAGGTAGATACATCTAGTACCGGCAAAGTAAGCAATAGTGAACATAAAACATCTTTAAATCAAGAAGATTTTTTGAGTTTGTTAACAACTGAATTATCTAATCAAGATCCTACTAATCCAGCTGATAGTACTCAAATGATGTCTCAAATGTCTCAATTAAGTATGGTTCAAAGCTTGGCTGAATTAAATCAAACTGCAAGTTCTTTATCAAGCAGTGTTACTTCTTCAACTGCTTTAATGGCCTCTAGTTTAGTAGGACAAGATGTACAGTTGAGATCTTCAACAGGATATTTTAATGGTGGTGAATCTAGTCAATTTGTGATAAAGGCTGATAGCGGTGTTTCAAATATGATATTGACAATAACTGATCAGTCGGGTGCAATTGTTAATAAAATAGATTTAGGTGATGGATCTGGTGATATAAACTTATTTTGGGATGGAACAGATTCTAATGGAAATATTGTAAAGTCTGGTAATTATACATATTCTGTTAATGGTTTGGTTGATGGTACAAATACTAGTATTCCTGTATATGCATATGGTAGAGTAGCTAGTGTTACATTAGGTAATAGTGTAAGTGATGCTAAACTTAATATTGAAGGCGGTGGTACAATGAATATGTCAGAAGTGAGGAATGTAGGTTAGTGTAACTATTTAAATATAAACAAAAAAAAGACGGAAGTTGTCATAACTCCGTTGTCAATGCTTTCCTAGTTTGTCCAAAAATCTACTCATAAGATTATCAAAATA